>JAHEMM010000070.1:0-6265 GCA_024643655.1 Chitinophagaceae bacterium
ATCTATGAAGATGCCAACATCTTTGCGCCTAATTTGCATGAAATGGGTTTGATGAGTAAAAGGGATTTTGACAATTACTATCAATTCTTTCAAACTTTGAAGACATTGGTACAGCCGCCTGATCTTTTAGTTTATTTGAATGCTTCTGTGCCAACATTGGTTGGGCAAATTCAAAAAAGAGGAAGGGAGTACGAGGAGAATATTCGTTTGGATTATTTGAAAAAACTGAATGAATATTACAACAAATGGATTGGTAGTTATAAAGAAGGTAAACTATTAATCATTGATGTAGATAAAAATAAATTTGCAGAGAAGGATGAAGATTTTGGCGAAATTATTCAAAAAGTAGATGCAGAGCTATACGGTTTGTTTTAATAGTCTGCATAATCTTCATATTCTTCCAATAGCTTCTCTATAATCTTAAGCCATTCGGCTTGTTTTTCTTTATTGATACTATGTCTTGTTTCCCGATCATATGCATTTTGCATTTCTGACTTATCATCAATAACCTCCTGATAAATTTTGTCTAGATCTTTTTCATAAGTTTTCCTATTGAACTTATACTCCTTCATTTTTTTATGCAAAATTCTCGCATAAACTTCTGCAATATCAAAATGTCCTTGTTCATGACTTAATATGTAATCTGTTTTATGTAAACCCCAGGATTTTGTTTTAGAAAAAAATGACTTGATGGTATACGACATATCACTACTCCTGATATTGTAATTGATAACAAGATAGGTTGAGGTTGAAGCTGCTGTATTGCCTTCTTTTTTAGGTGTGCCTTTATAATCAGCCCATGTAAGTTTGTAATAAGCATCCCATTTCACCAATTCTTCATTATCTCTTTGTGCAAATAATGAAGCTGATAGAAAATTCAGGCAAACAAGAAAAACGATATTTTTTAATTTCATGACTTATTAATCAACGTAAAGTCGTAATAAAAATTTTATTAGCTGCTTAAGAGTGAGTTAAAAAAATGAAAAACCCTATCCTGATTAATCAGGATAGGGTTTTATTAATAGTTCTGGTGGCGATTTTATGTTTTTGGAGCTGCAGCTAATACTTCTTCAGTAACGCCATCTGCATATTTGTCGAAATTTTTTACAAATAAACCAGCGAGGAATTTTGATTTTTCTTTGAAAGCCGCCTTATCTGCCCATGTATTAATTGGATTTAATATTTCAGTTGGAACTTCTGGACATTCTTTCGGAATACTAAAACCAAAGAACTCTCCCTCTTCAAATGCAACATTATCAAGTTTTCCTTCCAGCGCAGCAGTTATCATTGCTCTGGTGTATTTTAATTTCATACGGCTTCCGGTACCATAAGGTCCACCTGTCCATCCGGTATTAATCATCCAAACATTTACTTTGTGCTCCTGCATTTTTTTACCTAGCATTTTTGCATATTCGCCAGGATGTAATGGAAGAAATGGTGCGCCAAAACATGCACTGAATGTTGGTTTAGGTTCAGTGACTCCTAATTCTGTTCCGGCAACTTTTGCAGTATAGCCAGAAATGAATTGATACATTGCCTGGCCTGGTGTTAATTTTGAAATAGGAGGTAAAACTCCAAAAGCATCACAAGTAAGAAAGAATATGTTTTTTGGTAATCCACCAATGGAGGGTTCTAATGCATTGCTAATAAAATCTAATGGATATGAAACTCTTGTGTTTTCAGTTATAGATGCATCATCAAAATTTATTTTATTTGTACCCGGGTAGAATGTGACATTTTCAACCAAAGCTCCAGGACGGATTGCATTAAATATTTCAGGCTCTTTTTCTTCAGTAAGGTTAATTGTTTTTGCATAGCACCCGCCTTCGAAATTAAAAATAGTATCATTAGTCCATGCATGTTCATCATCACCAATTAATTTTCTATTTGGATCTGCACTCAATGTTGTTTTACCGGTACCACTTAATCCAAAGAAAATTGCAGTATCGCCTTCATGACCCATATTGGCGCTGCAATGCATGCTTAATACATTTTTTTCATGAGGGAGTATATAATTTAGAATTGTAAAAATTCCTTTTTTTATCTCTCCGGTATAACCTGTACCAGCGATCAATATCATTTTATGTTTAAATGAAACAACTGCTGCATTTTGTTGACGTGTACCACACTCTTTGGCATCAAGTTTTAAACCCGGGAGAGAAAATACATGCCAATCTGGTTTAAAATTTTCTAATTCTTTTTCATCAGGTCTGAGAAACATGTTGTATGCAAAGAGGTTGTTCCAGGGTTTTTCGTTGATTACCCTTACATTCAATTTATATCGTGGATCTGCACAAGCAACACAATCTCTAACCCAAAATTCAGAAATATCATCTAAGTAGGATAGTACTTTCTTATAGATAATGTCAAAGTATTTAGGCTCAATGGGGATATTAAAATCGTTCCAATGAACTGAATCAGCCGTTTGTTCATCTTTTACAATAAATTTATCCTTTGGTGAACGGCCAGTAAACTCTCCAGTATTAATTACTAATGCACCTGTATCATTAAGCACACCTTCATTTAATCTTAAAGTTTCTTGAACAAGTTCTTCTGGAGTTGATTGATAATGTATTGATTCTGTGTTTTTTAACCCTAAATTTAGTAGTGTCTTTATGGGTATAGCAAAGATTGGAGCTGACATATAGGCAAAAGCAATTTGTTGAGGCTACAAAGGTAAGTGTCTAATATGTTTAAAAGCAAACAAGTGTTAGTGATACACATTAGTTTTATCCAAACATTTCAAAAGTTTATTAGCAGACTAATTACTTGGAGTTTAGATTTTTAAAAGCTTTTAAATAAATGCTTCTATTTGTTGATTTTTTCACAATAATTAGTTTTTAATAAAAAATAAGTAAAATGTTATTGCAATCTTGACTGTTATAATTTGCTTTATTGAATTAATAAGAAACAATTTTTAAAGAAATAGAAAAAAGGCAATTAGATGTTTTATTTGCTTGTTATCTTTAGACGTAATCAAAATAGAAACCAAACCATTTATTTCACGATCAAAAGCTTTGTTATATGAAATATTTACCTCTTAATCCAGCAATTTTTATAAAAAACCGGGAACGGTTCGTTAGTAAAATGGAAAAAAATTCCATTGCAATTTTTGTAAGCAATGATGAAGTTTCAAGTAATGGTGACGCCATTTATAATTTTAAACAAAACAGCGATTTGTTTTGGTTAAGTGGAATTACTCAGGAAGATAGTATGGTTATATTATTTCCAGATAATCCTGATCCAAAATATCGTGAAGTGTTGGTTTTGGTTAGACCCAATGAATTAATGGAAAAATGGAATGGGATGAGGCTACGTGTAAACCAGGCTCAGGAAATAAGTGGAATAAAAACCATTGTATGGTTGGATAGCCTTGAGGGGCTTTTGCAACCATGGGTCCATCTTGCAGACAATATTTATCTTGATAGCAATGAAAACGATCGTAAAGCAAGTCTTTTGCGTACAAGAGAATATCGATTTGTTGATGAAATGAGAAGCCGCTACCCATTACATAATTATTTACGAGCTGCAAAAATTTTGAAGGATCTAAGAGGCATCAAAACTGCTGAGGAAGTAGAAGTAATGCAACAAGCTATTGATATTACAGAGAGTACCTTCCGTAGGTTATTAAAATTTATTAAGCCAGGTGTAACGGAATATGAAATTGAAGCAGAGATTTTTCATTCATTCCTTAGTCAGCGGGCAACCGGGCCTGCATATGGTAGTATTATTGCCAGTGGCGACAATGCAAGAATATTACATTATGTAAGTAATAATCAGGAATGTAAGGATGGCGATCTGATTTTAATGGATTTTGGAGCAGAATATGGGGGTTATTGTGCAGATCTTACACGGACAATTCCGGTAAATGGAAAATTTGGAAGAAGACAAAAGACGGTCTATAATGCCTGCCTGCATTTACATGAATATGCAAGAAGTATATTAAAACCTGGTATCAGTATTGTAGATTATACTGACAAGGTTGGAGAAGAAGCTACACAACAATTTTTAAAGATTGGGTTACTTAGAAAATCACAAGTAAAAAATGAAGATCCGGAAAACAGAGCCTATAGAAAGTATTTATATCATGGCATTTCACATCATTTAGGAGTAGATGTACATGATTTGGGTACCAGAACAGAATCACTTAAACCCGGAATGGTTTTTACAATTGAGCCGGGCATTTATATTGAAGAAGAGAAAATGGGTGTGCGAATAGAAAATAATTTTTTGATTACCAAAAACGGGAATAAGGATTTAATGAAAAATATTCCAATTACAGTTGAGGAAATTGAGACACTGATGAAGAAATAAGAATGATTATAGTTCATTGTTAATAGTTCAAAGCATTTTACTATTATTGCTTGAATCTTTTTTGCTATTAACAATGAACTAATCACTACGAACTTTACTACATGAAGCAAATTCCAAACGTTTTCACATTACTAAATCTTTTTTTTGGCTGTTTTGCAATTGTATACATAATGCAAAGCGGCATCTTGATAGCAACTGATGCAGAAGGAGCATTCATTGTTGATATTCCGGAAAAAATCTGGATGGCATCACTTTTTATTGGTCTGGCTGCGGTTGTTGATTTCTTAGACGGATTTGTTGCAAGACTTTTTAAAGCCAGCTCAGAAATGGGAAAGCAATTGGATTCTTTGGCAGACCTTGTAAGTTTTGGGGTAGCCCCCGGATTAATCATCTACCAATTCCTTCGTTTAAGCTTCGCTCAGGAAGAAGGGGGGTTGGAGACTTCAATCCTTTGGTTGGCGCCTGCATTTATTTTGCCCTGTGCTGCAGCATGGCGTTTAGCCAGGTTTAATTTAGACAAATCTCAATCGTTTGGATTTAAGGGAATGCCAGTCCCGGCTGTTGGCATTTTTGTAGCATCAATTCCATTAATTTATTGGAATGTAAATGAAGCCTGGATGCAGGAATTACTCATGAACAAATGGTTTCTATATGCTATAATATTTATGCTTTCCTGGTTAATGGTTTCATCATTGCCTTTGATGGCATTAAAGTTCAAGGATTTTACTATTAAAAATAATTTACCAAAGATCCTATTAGTCATTATTGCAGTTGCTGCATTTGTATTATTATCATGGCTTGCAATACCATTAGTGGTGCTAGCTTATGTTCTTTTATCTTTGCTTTTCAAAAACAAAATAATATGACCTACTCAGTTCAAATAAAAGTGATGCCTTTAAAAGAATTACTCGATCCTCAAGGGAAAGCAGTATTGGGAGGGTTGGAAAATCTTGGATTAAATGGTGTAGAAGATGTAAGGATTGGAAAAAACATCACTTTACAAATAAATGCAGATTCGCCTGAAAAGGCAAAAGCAATTGCTGAAGAAGCAAGTAAGAAGTTATTGGCTAATCCTGTGATGGAATATTTTGAGGTGTCAGTTAATTAGTTAATCAGTAAATTGGTTAATTAGGGTATTCGTAAAGAGGTATGATTTTATTACTGCAATCCTTATTTAACATTTAAACCAATTAACTAATAAACCATGCTTTTCCTCGTCCCCACACCCATTGGCAATTTAAAAGACATTACGCTTCGGGCTATTGAAGTGTTGCAAGAAGTGGATCTGATTCTCGCAGAAGATACAAGAACAAGCTCTAAACTTTTGAATCACTATCAAATCAGCAAACCCCTTACTCCTTATCACCAACACAACGAACATAGAGTTTTACAACATCTCATTAGTCAGTTATTAGAAGGGAAAAAAATGGCGGTTATTACAGATGCCGGCACACCTGGCATTTCTGATCCTGCTTTTTTATTGATAAGGGAATGTATTAAAGTAGGAGTAAGGGTGGAATGTTTGCCAGGTGCAACAGCTTTTGTTCCTGCATTGGTTAATAGTGGTATCCCAACCAACCGTTTTTGTTTTGAGGGGTTTCTTCCTTTAAAGAAAGGAAGACAAACTTTATTAAAACAATTGGCAGCAGAAGATCGAACTATGATATTTTATGAATCACCAGTACGATTGGTAAAAACATTAACAGAATTTGCTACATATTTTGGCGCTGATAGACATTGCTCTGTAAGCCGGGAGCTAACTAAAATGTTTGAAGAAAATAAACAAGGTACACTCAAAGAAGTTGCTGTTTATTTTAGTGAAAAAACAGTGAAGGGTGAGATTGTAATTGTAGTTGCGGGTAAAAGTTAAATTTAGTTTCTCATCATACCGGGCTTGATCGGTATCTTTCTCAAAAGATTCTCTCTTGAATGTAAAAGAATTAAATTAGAA
>JAHEMM010000070.1:6365-15808 GCA_024643655.1 Chitinophagaceae bacterium
GAAGGGTGAGATTGTAATTGTAGTTGCGGGTAAAAGTTAAATTTAGTTTCTCATCATACCGGGCTTGATCGGTATCTTTCTCAAAAGATTCTCTCTTGAATGTAAAAGAATTAAATTAGAATAGACTCCGTGTCGAGCCCGGAGTAACGTTCCATATGTCTTACCGGCCTTGAGCCGGTATCTTTCCCTGATAAGATTTAATATACTTGCTTTTGAGAAAGACCCCGGGTCGGTCCAGGGGTGACAATACGATTTATAAGTCCGGTGAGAGATTATTTTCAAACTGGTTTATTTTACTTTACTCTACATAAATGAATTACATATAAACATTCACTATCAAATTAATACCACACCGCAACCTCCTCAATTGGTTTTCTATTCAAATCCGGCACCCAACATTCTTCTGCCGGGTAGCCAACCGGAATCAATAAAAATGGTTTTTCATTTTCGGGTCTGCCTAAAACTTTACTTAAAAAATTCATTGGTGATGGTGTATGCGTTAATGCCCCCAAACCTGCATTATGTATTGCAGTTAATAAAAAACCAGAGGCCAATCCACAACTTTCAGTAGCATAATATACATTTCCTTTTGTACCATCTGCATTGAATTCATAACTTTTTTTGAAAACAATAATCAGGTATGGGCAAATCTCTAAAAACTCTTTATGCCAATCTGTTTGCAAAGGAAGCAGATCTTTTTTCCAGGCTTCAGGCATTCTTCCGTTATAGCTCTCATATTCTTCTTTTTCTGCTTCAATACGAATTTGTTTTTTAATTATAGGGTCACTTACTACACAAAATGTCCAGGGTTGTTTATGTGCGCCGCTTGGTGCAGTAGAAGCACTCATTATAATATTCTCAATTACTTCTTTTGGTATCGGTTTATCAGAAAAATCTCTGATTGTCCTCCGCTTATCCAACCATTTATGAAATTCATCACTCTTTTGTATCATTGCTGCTGATGAAAATGTTTCTTTTGTATAAGAAACAAACGGATAGCCATCAATTATCTTTGTTTTTATCATAACATCTATTTAACGAATTTTGAACTCAAATTAAAATTAATGCGTAAGATTTTCTATTTATCATTTATTTTCTCAGGTATTTCATTAGCAAGTTCAGCACAGCCAGATCGTTGGCAGCAAAAAGTGAAATATGTGATGAATATTGACATGAATGTACAAACGAATCAGTTTACTGGAATTCAGAAACTTGAATACTGGAATAATTCGCCGGATACATTAACAAAAGTTTTTTATCATTTGTACTTTAATGCTTTTCAACCCGGAAGTATGATGGATGTGCGTAGCAGAAGACAAGGCGCAGTAAATGGAAACAGGCCTGATTGGGATGGAAGAGTAAAGGACAGGATTTTGAACTTAAAGCCTGATGAAATTGGCTATCAAAAAATTATTTCATTAAAAATGAATGGCAAACCGCAGTCATTCAAAATGCTGGAAACAATACTGGAAGTAAAATTAGACAAACCTATTTTGCCAAAGTCAAAAGTTGTATTTGATATGGAATTTGAAGCACAGGTTCCATTGCAAATAAGAAGAAGCGGAAGAGATAACCCTACTTCAAAAGTTCGTTATTCTATGAGTCAATGGTATCCCAAATTGGCGGAATATGATTATGAAGGTTGGCATCCAACCCCATATGTAGGCAGGGAATTTTACGGAGTTTGGGGAGATTTTGATGTCAGTATAAAAATAGATAGTAAATATATTCTTGGAGGTACAGGTAATTTACAAAATGCAAACGAAATTGGATATGGCTATGAGGCGAAAGGAGCCAAACTCAAAAGATCATCTGGAGATAAATTAACCTGGCATTTTGTTGCACCAAACGTACATGACTTTATGTGGGCAGCAGATCCTGAGTTTATTCATAAGTCAAGAAAAGTAAATGATAGTGTTACACTGCATTTATTATATAAAACTACAAACGCATCTGCCCAACAATGGGAAAAAATTCTGGATGATGCAGCAAAAGTTTTTCCATTTATAGAAAAGACGTTTGGCGTCTATCCATACAAACAGTATTCATTTATTCATGGTGGAGATGGTGGTATGGAATATCCAATGGCAACATTGTTAGTCAACCCTGGAGCCTGGTTACATGAATGGATGCACAACTGGTATCAGGGTTTGTTGGGCACAAACGAATCGCTATATGGTTGGATGGATGAAGGATTTACTTCATATGCTGATGACAGAGTGTTGGCCTTTTTAAACAATGATTCAAGTTTTGTTTACAATGGTGCTTATAGGGGATATTTTTCTTTGGCAAAAAGTGGAAAGGAAGAGCCATTAAGTACTCATGCCGATCATTATAACTTAAATGCAGCCTATGGTCCTGCAGTTTATTCAAAAGGCGAAGTGTTTATGGAACAATTAGGTTATATCGTTGGAGCTCAGGTAAGAGATAAAATTTTATTGGAGTATTATAACCAATGGCGATTTAAGCATCCTAATGCGAATGATTTTATCAGAATAGCAGAAAAAATAAGCGGAATGAAACTGGATTGGTACAAGGAATACTGGATTTATTCGACCAAAACAATTGATTATGCTATTGACAGCCTTTGGGAAGAAGATGGAATGACAAAAGTGAGGATTAAACGAAATGGTTTAATGCCGATGCCAATTGATCTGCAATTAACGTTCAAAGACGGTACAAAAGAATTGCATTATGTTCCTTTAGATCTGATGTATGGAGAAAAACCGATTGAGGATGCTTCCATTATTCGTAAAGTTTATGAGCCCTGGAAGTGGACCAGTGAAACCTTTGTGATTGCAACTGAGAAAAAATTATTTGATTTTTCAGCCGTTGAAATTGACCCATCTCAACGGATGGCAGATATTGAAAGAAGGAATAATAAGCTGGAACCTAAATGGTAATTTAATAATAAGCCTTTAAATAATAAACCCTCCACAAGTAAGGTGGAGGGTTTTTACTTTGACAATTTTTTCATTAAGACCCCTTATATAATCAAATAGGTAAGGTTATAGGTTAATGGTAGGGGTTTGTCATTAAGTATGACAACAAAATTAGGGTACCCAAAATCTACAAACAATACCATAAAAGGGGTATTTTTTACCTCGAAACGTAGATTATATACTTTTCTTTGAAGAATTCTTCTTCAAACATCGAAGCGATATCCATTACTTTCGGTTTGGTGTTACTTTCTTGTATTTCCAATGCTAGGTCGCCACCTTTCAAGCTTATTAAGCCTGGCGTAAAATCTGAGTGAGTTTTTATTTTCAATAAAGGCCGGCTCCACCTCCATAAATCTTTTAATGGTGCAACTGCACGGGATACCACAAAATCAAACTTTCTATTTCTTATTTCTTCAATTCTGCTATGTTGTGTTGATACATTTGTAAGGCCGATCCCTTCAGCTACAGCATCCACTACTTTTAGTTTTTTGGCAATACTATCGACCATGTGAAATTTTACTTTCGGAAAAAAAATAGCTAAAGGAATGCCTGGAAAACCACCGCCTGTTCCAAGATCTATAATTTCCATGCCATCGGAAAATTCAAAGCTAGCTGCAATACTTAAGGAGTGTAATACATGTTTTTCATAAAGACTATCAATATCTTTTCGGGATATCACATTAATCTTTTCATTCCATTCTTTATATAGTGGATAGAGCAATTGAATTTGTTTCAACTGGTTCTCTGTAAAATCTGAAAAATATTTTTGTATTATTTCCATCAGGATAAAATGAGGTTACCAACCTTTAACAGGTTTTTTCCAAAGTGCAGGAGCAAATATCAGGTAATAAAAAAACATCCAAAAATCTAACAATAGAAACCAGGGCCATAAATCACTTTCGCCCATTTTTTTCATCGACTTAAATAAAACAAAACCTTGTAGTAAAAAACGAACGCCAAATACAGCTATTGCAAACCGCCAATCATAAAAAATGATTGAAGCTGCAAGCAAAGGATAAAATGAAAACTGGGTAATAAAGTATGCTCCTAATAGAAGCTTATGATTAGGCTTATAATATTTTGCTGTAGTATAATGTCTTGATTTTTGTTGGAGCCAACTCTTCCAGGTAGTTTTTGGAATAGAACGGGTTACTGCATCAGGATCAATTACCACTGCCGTATTTTTTTTTGTGGCGACTTTATTAATAAATAAATCATCATCTCCACTTGGAATATGGTTGATAGATGAAAATCCTTTATTTCGGAAGAACAGATCCTTTTTATACGATAAATTTCTTCCTACTCCCATATAGGGGATTCCTGCCAGCGCATAGGAAAGATATTGAAGGGCTGTATGAAAAGTTTCGAATCGGATGAGTTTATTCAGCAACCCTTTCTTTTTATGATAGGCTCCATAGCCCAAAACAATTTCTATTCCATCATCATAGCCAGCCTGCATTTTTGTAACCCAATGTTCACTAGCCGGTACGCAGTCAGCATCTGTTAGTAATAATACTTCATATTTTGCAGAGCGGATACCCATAGAAAGGGGAAATTTTTTGCCGGAAATATGTTTGGCTTCCTGTGTAAGTTCAATTACGTTCAGCGATTTGAATGTTTTTTTTAATTCCTGTAAGATATACTTTGAATCATCTAAAGAATTGTCATTAACAGCCACTACTTCATACGTACTGGGATAAGATTGTACTAACACTCCGGGCAGATTTCTTGCCAGATTCTCATCTTCATCCCTTGCACAGATAATTATTGATACAGGATGATTTTGTGACCTGAGTTTTGTTTTCGGTTTATAAAAAGCAAGCCGTCCAAAAAAGCCTGCATAATAAAAAACCTGAATAGCCGTAATGACAGCGAAAGAGTAGAAAATGATTTCTCCCCAGTTAATTGGTGGCATAGCGGCGAAGGTAGAATTCAGCCGTCAATGAGCAATAAGCAATTGTCAATCCTTTTTCCACAATGCCTCTGGTCTATTGCCAATTGCTTATTTTGCAGCAATGGCATCATTACAATTTGAATTACAAAAGACCGATTTGGGTTCTAAAGCCAGAACCGGAAAAATCATTACGGATCATGGAGAAATTCTTACCCCCATCTTTATGCCGGTGGGTACCGTAGGTAGTGTAAAAGCGGTAACGCAGCAGCAATTGTTGGCAGATGTAAATGCACAGATTATTCTTGGAAATACATATCATTTATACTTACGGCCAGGTTTGGATGTATTAGAAAAGGCTGGAGGATTACATAAATTCAACGGGTGGCCAAAACCGATATTGACTGATAGTGGAGGTTATCAGGTATTTTCATTAGCAGGTACCAGAAAAATAAAGGAAGAGGGGGTTACTTTTCAATCGCATATTGATGGAAGCAAACATTTATTTGCACCAGAGAATGTAATGGATATTCAACGGTCTATTGGTGGTGATATCATAATGGCATTTGATGAATGTCCTCCGGGTGGGAGTGATTTTTCCTATGCAAAAAAATCAATGGAAATGACACATCGCTGGCTTGACAGATGTTTCATGCAGTTTAATGCTACACAACCAAAATATGGATATACCCAAAATCTTTTTCCAATCGTACAAGGTGGTACATTTAAAGATTTACGAAAACAGTCTTGTGAATATATTACATCAAAAGAAGCAACTGGTAATGCCATAGGCGGATTAAGTGTAGGGGAACCAGAAGATGTGATGTATGAGATATGCGATTGGTGCTGCGATCATTTACCGATGGATAAGCCACGGTATTTAATGGGAGTGGGTACACCATGGAACATACTTGAATGTATCAGTATGGGTATTGACATGTTTGATTGTGTGATGCCAACCCGAAATGGCCGTAATGCTATGCTGTTTACTACGAAAGGCGTTATTAATATAGATAACAAAAAATGGGAGCATGATTTTTCCCCTATCGATGATGGAATTGAATGTGAAATGAGCAATTACTACAGCAAAGCATATTTGCGTCATTTAATGAAAGCAAAAGAGTTTCTGGGCTATACCATTGCCAGTGTACATAATCTTGCTTTTTATTTGTGGTTAGTAACAGAAGCCAGAAAACATATTGAGCAAGGAGATTTTGCCAATTGGAAAACAGAAATGGTGGCTATTTTAAAAACAAAACTATAGCAATATCTTTCACAACCTTACAACTTTTTTTCTTCTACTTTTGCACTCGGTATAGCAATAATGTCTGTTTGCTGAATTGAGCTTGCAGTTTTATAATTATTTCTCACTTCATGAAGAAAATCGACTGGTACATATTTAAAAAACTCCTGATCACCTTTTTTTTCTGTCTTATCTTATTTACGGTGGTTGCTGTAGCTGTTGATACAAGTGAAAAGACAGAAGACTTTGTGCGTTCCGGATTAACTACCAGTGAGATTATTACAAAATACTATTTGGGCTTTGTACCTTTTATCTGGAGTTTGCTTTTTCCTTTGTTTGTATTTATTGCTGTTATATTCTTTACCAGTAAAATGGCGGCAAGATCAGAAATTATTGCACTGCTGGCCAGCGGCACCAGTTACAACCGTTTTTTACGGCCATATATTATTGGCGGATTATTATTATCAGCCATTTTATGGGTAGGTAGTCGCTATTGGATACCAAAAGCAAATGCTATCAGAAGCAATTTTCAACAAAACTATGTTGATAACAGAGATCCCACAAAAAACCGGGAACCAGGAAATAGTTATTATAAAAGAATAGATAGCAATAGTTACATCGGCATCCGTGATTTTGATACTGCTTCCAAAGCATCCAGGGGATTTTTTATGGAAAAAGTGAAGCAAGACAAATTAGTCTATAATCTACGGGCCGAAAGAATGGAATGGGATACAGCGATAAAAAAATGGAAACTGATCAATGCATCCGAACGATTTGTAGATAGTATGCAGGAGCGATTAGTAAATCATGATACACTTGTCATTGATCTGAAAGTAAAACCCATTGAATTAAGAAAAGATTATTATTTAAAGGACAAGTTAACAACACCGGAGCTAGTTGCTTTTATTCAGCAGGAAGAAATGAGAGGTACTGAAGGATTAAATGCATTAAAAGTAGAACGATACCGGAGAACTGCTACGCCGGCTGCTGTTTTGTTACTTACGCTTATTGGTGTTGTAATTGCCAGTCGCAAATCAAGAGGTGGAAGTGGAATGCACCTGGCATTAGGAATTGTAATCGCTGCTTTATTTATCATAGCAGATCGATTTTCAACCGTATTTGCAACAAAAGGAAATTTTCCTCCGATGTTAGCAGCATGGCTTCCAAACATTGCATTTGCGGTAGTTGCCTGGCTACTCTATCGCCGTACACCAAAGTAGTGCATTGCTTTAAAAATGTTAATTAAATATTGTTCATATTAGTGAACTTTCATTCTGTTTTTTTGTTCCTGCAATAGGCATTGCGTACCTTTACGCAATTGCATTTCTAGCATATAATTACCGAAAAATAAATTATCATGGGAATAATAAAAGACAGGTTTAGAGCAAAAGCTGATGTTGTTGGCGCAGATATTAAGCAAATGCTGAAAGAACATGGCGATAAAGTAATTGGCGAAGTTCAGCTATCACAGATTTATCAGGGCATGCGGGGTATTACCGGATTAGTTTCTGAAACATCTTTATTGGATGCACAGGATGGCATACGTTTTCGTAGTTATTCTATTCCAGACTTAAGAAAAAAATTAGCTAAAGCACCAGGAGGTGACGAACCATTGCCTGAAGGTTTATTTTATCTTATGCTTTGTGGCGAACTTCCTGAAGATGATGATGTACATCATATCAGTTCAGTTTTACAAAGAAGAAGTCATGTACCCAATCATGTATTTGATACGATTGAAGCATTGCCCATTAATTCTCATCCAATGACTCAGTTTGTGGTGGGTGTAATGGCATTACAAACTGAAAGCCAATTTGCTAAGAAATATGCGGCTGGCATGAATAAAAAAGATTATTGGGATGCGGCATTTGATGATTCAATGGACCTTATTGCTCGTTTACCAAGAATAGCATCTTATATCTATAGAAGAAAATACAAAGGCGGTGATCATATTCAACCCAATGGATTATTAGATTGGGCAGGAAATTTTGCTCATATGATGGGTTTTGAAGATGAGAGTTTCAAAGAATTGATGCGATTGTATATGACTATTCATGCCGACCATGAAGGCGGAAACGTATCTGCTCATACTGTGCATTTAGTGGGTTCTGCTTTGAGTGATCCATATTTAAGTTATGCAGCTGGTATGAACGGATTAGCAGGGCCATTACATGGCTTAGCTAATCAGGAAGTAATCAAATGGATATTTGATCTTCAGGCAGAGCTTAAATCTGAATCACCAACAAAAGAGCAGATTGCAGAATATGTAAAGAAAACATTGAGTGAAGGGAAAGTAGTGCCTGGTTACGGACATGCCGTGTTGAGGAGAACAGATCCACGATTTGAAGCGCAGATGGCATTTGGAAAAAAACATATGCCGGATGATCCATTAGTGAATACAATTTGGAATGTTTATGAAGTAGTGCCGCCGATTCTTGAATCATTAGGTAAAGTAAAAAATCCATGGCCAAATGTAGATGCACATAGTGGTGCATTGCTTGTACATTATGGAATGAAAGAGTATGAATTCTATACAGTACTCTTTGCTGTTAGTAGAGCCTTAGGTGTATTGGCAAATCTGTGCTGGGACAGAGCGTTAAATTTCCCGCTGGAAAGACCAAAATCTGTTTCTACAAGAGTTGTGAAATTGTGGCTGGAAGGGAAAGAAACTATTTGGGGAGATTAATACAATAAATTAATTCTTTGTAAACACCTTCAACCTAATTGAAGGTGTTTTTTATTTTGCGCTTATCACTTTTGTACGGGAAATTATTTCATAAATACTTCTACTGCTTTTTGTGAAAAAGATAAAAAGCAAATAAATGATTGCTATCAATTGTGCAGCAATTAATCCAATATAAACCCATGCAGGAACTGATTGATCGATTTTGGAAAAATAAAAAAGTCTGTAAATAAAAAAATGGGCAAATTCCCATGGAAGAAATTTGATACAATTTCTTAACAACAATTGACCTACTGTTACTTTGGCAGAAGAAATACTAACTACTTGTAATCCGGTTTTTCTTTTACCTATTGTGCCTGCATATTTGCCTTTTTCCAATAATGTGAAGTATAGAATTACTGGTAATGTAAGTGTTGTAAATCCAATTAATTGACCGGTGGCAGGATTAATACTTTCAAATTTCAAATCAAATAGAGAAACGGTTAGCAAAGTAACACCGGTTAGTACTCCTATATAAATAAGAATAATTGCATAATCAATTGTAAATGCTTTTAATCTTTCTATAATCAGCCGTCTGTTCAAACGAATTTTTATTATTATGATTGATATTACTAAGTTGAATTTACTTTAAAGGCTCAAATAGCGATCCTAATCAATAACCTTTTCTTAAAAATTATTTTCTGAAAG
>JAHEMM010000071.1 GCA_024643655.1 Chitinophagaceae bacterium
GAATCATAAACCTCAACATGTCCCCATTTTCCTTCTTTAATTTTCTCTTGTTGCCAATCATTTTTCCCTTCCCAAAATCTTCCTGTCACAAACACAAAAGTGCTCTTAGAAATGTCATGACCTAATGAATCTGTTGTTCTCTTCTTATAATTTCTTTCAGCTTGTAATTTTGGATTATTTTCAGTTCCAAATTCCCAAAGCGACTTTCCTTGGGGAACATAGGGTGTTTTAGTTTCACAGTTTACTATTCCGTCCCAACCACCAACAAAAACGGTACTACCAGAGGGAAAATCAACTTGTGTGCTTGAAGGTGTTGTTGCTCTTACCAGTTTTGACATCAGAATTGGAAAGAATCCTTTTGAGTCAAAACGTTCAACCCATCCTTCTATATCGTCTCTAGTAATAAGTTTCATATTTTATCTTAATATGGTTAGTTTTTTTGGATTTTTACTTGTCAGTTCAAAGTTTGCAGAGTGGTCAATAGAATGACCGCTAACGGCCACAGCTTTGCGTTCGGCAGGGCATTTGGAAAACGTCCAGCCCGGAACTGCAGCCGATGTAAGTTACAAAAGTTGAGAATATATTCTGTTGCTCATCCGTGTTCGGTCAGCCGGATATGTAGCTGATAGTAGCACTAAGATGAGGATTTATTCGTCGCCCCCTGCTGACGCAAAACTGAATGTTAGCCGCATTAAATTTAGTAAGGCTTAAGTGTCTCCATTATGTCCTTACTCACACTTTTCCATTGAGTTTGGTAGTCTTTTGCATACTCCAAGGTAATTTTAAAAATCCTTCCGTCAACACTGGTAAAATAGATAGAGCTATAAACTGTTTTATCATTAATTGCTTCCTGGCATTCTATAAAGCCAATTTGTCTTTCATTGTTTTTAACAACACCTGAATCGGCGATAATAATATTGGGAAAATCTTCTTTTAAGCCCTTTATTAAAAATCGTTGGTATGCATAAAATTGGTTTAAATTCAACTTTTCCTCCGTATAACTAATACTAAGAATGACATCCTTATCTCTATTTACAAATAATATATCATCGTTTTCCATGGATAATGGATTATCGCTTTCTTTTAATTCAACTGGAATCGAAATCTGAATCTTTCCATCAAAAAGTTTTTTCGGCTCTAACTTAACTTGAGCAAAACCCAAAAAAGGAAGTAACAATAAAATGACAGTTTTCATGCTTTTAATGCTTATTGCGGCTAACTCATGAATATACGCTACTCACAGCATATATTTATGTTGATAATCAATTTAGTATAAAAATAGTGTTACAATTTGCAATCCAAAAAAGCGCTACGGCGCAATGCAAAAAAACGCTACGCTGCAGGTTTCTGCATTGCCCTTAAAAATACGCTATTTATTAATACACTATCTTCGCCGCCTACCCCACTTTGATGACACGGCAAGTTGTAAGCCGGTGGTAAAGAAAAAATTTCGCTGATACAGAACATGCAACGTCTTTGCCAGCTCTCATATTAACTTATTAACATAATGGCTTTTAAGCAATTAGAAATTATTGAACCTATCCTTAGGGCAGTAGCCGCTGAAGGATACACCAAACCTACACCTATTCAAGAACAGGCAATTCCACTGGTATTGCAACGTAAAGATCTGCTTGGCTGTGCCCAAACAGGTACAGGTAAAACAGCAGCTTTTGCTATTCCAATTTTGCAGATACTTCATAATCAGCAGCCTTTGGCCCATGGCATTAAGGTATTAATATTAACACCTACCAGGGAACTGGCCATTCAGATTGAAGAAAGT
This sequence comes from Chitinophagaceae bacterium, assembly GCA_024643655.1. GTDB lineage: Bacteria > Bacteroidota > Bacteroidia > Chitinophagales > Chitinophagaceae > JJ008. The sequence continues at coordinate 1,781 of JAHEMM010000071.1, forward strand.
TTTGCGGCATATGGAAAATATACCGGCATCCGCCATGCCGTTATTTTTGGTGGCGTTTCACAACTGCATCAAACCAATGCCTTAAAAAGAGGAGTAGATGTATTAGTGGCTACACCAGGCCGTTTATTGGATTTGATGCAACAAGGATTTATCCGCCTGGATAAATTACAAATATTTGTATTGGATGAAGCAGATCGTATGCTCGATATGGGTTTTATACACGATGTAAAAAAAGTGATCGCTAAACTACCCGCAAAAAGACAAACCTTATTCTTCTCGGCTACTATGCCACCAGAAATTCAAAAACTGGCAAATATTTTATTAACCAACCCATCAAAAGTAGAAGTAACACCACCCTCTACTACTGTAGAGAAAATAGACCAGTGTCTTTACTTTGTTAATAAGCAGGAAAAACCTGAATTGCTTTTACACCTGCTGAGTGATCCATTGATTACAACAGCATTAATTTTTAGCCGTACCAAACATGGAGCTAATAAAATAGTAAAAGTGCTGGACAGGGTTGGTATAAAATCGGCTGCCATACACGGTAATAAATCGCAGGTGGCACGACAAAAAGCATTGAGTGATTTTAAAACCGGAAACATACGGGTATTGGTAGCTACAGATATTGCTGCCCGTGGTATCGATATCGATCATCTTTCTCATGTTATCAACTACGATTTGCCCGATGTGCCAGAAACCTATGTCCATCGTATCGGCCGTACCGGCAGAGCAGGTAAATCAGGTATTGCTATTTCTTTTTGCAGTGGAGATGAAAGAACAGAATTAAGAGATATTCAAAAACTCATCAACATCAATATTCCAATAGTAAAGGAGCATCCATTTGCTGCCAATGCCAATGCATCGGCTCCCGCACCTTCGCCACGACCACAACAGCGAAGACAACCTTCATATGGAGGCAATAATAAGTCAGGAAATACAGCTACAAAACCACGACGTTCTTTTCAATCGCAAGCAGCAAGAGATGGAAACAGTAATGGTAGAAAATACGGAGCACAACGAAGTACTAATCGTTAACAATTACAGATCATCGTATTTATATTTTCTAACAGCCATATACACATACAATGCAGCAAATGCTAATGCTGATGGAAGCAATACCGCTATGCCCGGCAAGTTTTCATACAGTTTTTCTGCCTTTGGAAATATAACCAGTGAGTCGGCAATCTGTAAGGGCATAAAATGCTGAGCGCCGGGATAAATTTTACCAAACAACCACATTAATAAAAATTCGAGTATAAGGCCGTATATGAAAAATACAATGATCGCTACTCCGCTTCTACGGAAAAATGTAGCAAGTACCAGCGCAAACATTAAATAGATAAATGTTTGTAAAAATGACAACCCAAGTGTTTCAATACCTGCAATAGAGAAAGGTGTTTCGGTGATTTGAAACATGATGACCGTAGCTAAAAAATTCATGATGGTAATCACAATACTCATACAAATAATCAAACTGATCTTTGTATAAATAAACGTTTCTCTTTTCCAGCCATCAATAATATTTTGCCGATGTGTTTTAAAATTTACTTCATTAATAAATAAATTAATGATAATCATCCCCGGCAGATACAAAAGAAAACTGGTCCAGAAACAAACCGTTCTCCAGATATTTTCCGGCGCAAATAATTGAAAGTAGTCGCTCCCCTCGGTTGACATGCCCGTTACAGCTTCCTGCATTGTTCCAATAAATGAAATGTATATCCGGTAAAAAATATAAATGATTAATAGAATGCCAGCCATATATAAAATGGAGAATACCTGAAAGACACGGTAGTTCTTTATTTTCATCCATTCTATTCTTAAATTCTTTAGCATAGTTGTAAATATTAAAGTAAGTTGAATTAACGATCGCTTTTTCCGCCAGTAATTTCCAAAAATCTTTTTTCCAGCGATTTCTTTTTCAACTGGAGTTGACTTAATACAATGCCTTTGTCAAAGCAAAGTTGATTAAGCTTTGCCGGGTTGATAGATTCTTCTGCATCAATAGTAATGCTTCCGGATTCAATCACAATATTGCTTATGCCGGCTATTTCCCGAAGTACTGCTTCAAGTGCAGCAATATTTTCTGCTGCCAATTCAATGGATGAAACCGTAATCTGATTTTGCTGTGTACTGCCAGAAAGCACTTCATTAACAGTGCCTGTTGTTTTTAAAACACCTTTTTGAATAATAGCCACATGGGTACACACTTTTTCTACTTCATCCAAAATATGGCTCGCCATAATAATGGTCTTGCCCTGGCGATTCAGGTCTTTCATTAATTCTCTTATCTCAGCAATACCTGCCGGATCTAATCCATTTGTAGGTTCGTCAAACACAAGAATATCCGGATTGCCTAATAGTGTAGAAGCTATAGCTAAGCGTTGTTTCATACCTAATGAATAGGTACTGAATTTGGAGTGTTGCCGCTCCAGCAGATTTACTTTTTCTAATACCGTTGGTATTTCTTCTTTACCTTTTTCTTTAATGGCTGCAGCGATCTCCAGATTTTTTTTAGCACTCAGATAGTGATAGAAATTAGGTGTTTCTAATAATGTACCAATGTTTTTCCGCATGGTATGGGTGCTGCCTTCTTCTCCATTCCATAAAAATTTTCCTGAAGAAGCATTCAATACATCCATTACTATTCCCAGCATTGTTGTTTTTCCGCTTCCGTTAGGTCCCAGAATTCCAAAAACACTTCCTTTCGGCACATCAAATGAAACATTATTCAAAGCCTGCACCTGGCCATAGTTTTTGCTTAAATTTTGTATAGAAAGAACAACACTCATTTCAATTTTATTTTGGGTTGAAGATAAAAGAATTAAGCATATGAAATGAACATTATTGTTAAATCATTGTCATTACTGTAACTTTCAATCGCAATGGCAACAATTCTTATAACAGGAGGTACAGGTTTAATCGGTGCAGCATTAACAGAAGTCTTATTGCTGAAAGGCTACAAAGTCATTATACTTACCAGGCAGACAGATAAAAAGTCGGCAAATCCAGCATTGTCGTATGCCAATTGGGATATCAATAACAGGTATATAGACGTATCAATATTTACGGAGGTTACACAAATCATTCATCTGGCCGGAGCCGGTGTGGCAGATAAGCGATGGTCTGAAAAAAGGAAAAAAGAAATCGTCGATAGCCGGGTAAAAAGTGGTGAGCTGCTTGTGCAAACATTAGAAAAAGTACAGCATAAAGTAGAAGCGGTCATTAGTTCATCTGCGATTGGTTGGTATGGTCATGATCCCGTAGTTCCAAATCCTTCTCCCTTTACAGAGGATAATTTAGCTGCTGCTGATTTTCTGGGAGCAACCTGTAAGCTTTGGGAAGAAAGTATTAATCCAGTAAATGAATTAGGAATTCGCCTGGTGAAATTAAGAACCGGTATTGTATTGAGTAAAAAGGGTGGGGCGTTAAAAGAATTTATTAAGCCGCAAAAGTTTGGTGTAGCTGCTATATTGGGAAATGGCAAACAGATAATAAGTTGGATACATATTGATGACATGGTAAATATGTATGTTGAAGCCATCGAAAATAATAAGCTGAATGGTGTGTATAATGCAGTTGCTCCAAACCCTGTTTCAAATAAAGAACTAACCATTGCACTGGCGAAAGCAAGAGGAAAATTTTACATTCCTGTTTATGTTCCATCCTTTGTTTTAAAAATAGTTTTAGGAGAAATGAGTGTAGAGGTATTAAAAAGTGCAACAGTAAGTGCAGCAAAAATTATAGCGCAGGGCTTTGTTTTTCGTTATCCAGCAATTGCAGATGCAGTGAAGGCAGAAGTTAAGCCATAAAATCATCGTCATTTTTTATAGCAGCATGATCAGGATGCCAGTAATTTGTAAACGCACCAAGTACAGCTTTGCCATTTTCAAAATCTAGTTTGTGTAATTTCAATAATTCGATGTCTTCCTGTTTTACTTTTCGATAAATAGGGTAGAGGGTTCCGCCATTTGTACCGGCGGGTTTATCTGGATCATACTGGTACTGTGGGTCTACTAATGTTCCTCTTGGGTACATAATCCCTGGAATACCTTTGCCTCTTAAATCTAAATCCTCCGGATGACCGAGACCCAGGGTATGACCGTATTCATGCGCAGCAGTAGTTGAGCCTTTGTATAAATTTTCCAATTTGAAATAACCACTGTTACAACCCAATCCATCTACAAAAGAAATATTACCGTGGGCAAATTCTTCAATACGGAAATAATTGTTTCTGGGATCAAGATTTTGGTAAATATCAATATCTGAAATAGTTGGTTGAAAAGAAGAACTTATAGAAAAACGAATAGAGTAATCAGCCTCATCAATAGTAATAATCGCTTTTGGCTCATTCCACATGGTTTCAATTTCTTCGCTGATTAATTCGGTTACAGATTCATCAGCAGCATTACCATAAGTAATGATATGTGAGTAAATAATAATTGTGTTATTAATTGTTTCTACAGTGCCCATATCATTTAGCTGCAGTAATAGTTACATCAGTTTTCTTGATCCAGCCCCAAATAAATTTACCGGGAGAAGGAATATACTCTGTATAAATTGTTGATTTAGTTTCTGCAATACTCAAAAGGCGGGTCATTTTTGCAAAATATTTTCTAGGTGTAAAAGGGTGCAGACAATTTTCGTCCTGATAAATGTTTGCGGTATTTACTTTAATAGTGGCGACTGGTGATTGTTTGTACTCATTTTCTAACCATGTGTTATCAAATACAGGTTGATCCTTGAGCAGCGTATATTCTCCATCAGCATTTACACCATTGCCAAAGCCGCAGTTGAAAGAAGTTGATTCGCTATTAATTCGTATGGTATTGCCATCTTTTTTAAAACGTAGGATACAAGGATGTTCAGCATCTTCAAAAGTATTGTCAAAGGAAGCGGTGTCGTTTACGAATGTAACAGTGCCATCCGTTTCGCCAACATTATAGTTTGGCCAACCAACAGTTACATCCAGCCAGAAGCGGTAAAGATTACCTTCCATTTTTAGTAATACTAATTGTCCATTGGGGCCTCTTGCTTTTTCTGTTTCAGGGGGATTTCCATTTGGTTTAAAGGAATAGCTATAAAGTCCGGAAAAATTACTTTGGCCGATAAGGGAAATGGTGAAGATCATTAAAACAGAAAACAACAATACTTTTTTCATATATGTTTTTTTAATTCATATGGAAATTCATGTACTTAAAAAGATGCAACTAAATATACTAAGAAAATTATGATGGCTATTTTTTGGTTGGATTTTTCCTTCATTAACAGCTAAAAGGAAGTAGTTGAAATAAAAAAAACACATAGAATTTTAGTCTATGTGTTTGATAAATAAAATCTGTAAGGAATTATATCATATCTAGTTTCTTATCGGTCTGCCACTTTTCAATACACTTTGTATTCTTTCCAACGTTTTCTTTTCGCCACAAAGAGAAAGGAATGCTTCTCTTTCAAGGTCCAATAAATATTGTTCAGAAACCAGCGTTTGCTCACTAAGATCACCGCCGCACATAACATAGGCTAATTTCTTTGCCACCACAGAGTCATGTTCGGTAGCATAGTTCGCTGTTCTCATTGCATGAATACCGGAGTATAATGCACCGAGTGCTGATTGGCCAAGGACTTTAATGTCATTTCTTTGAACGGGAGTTGTATAGCCGCTATCGAAAATTTCAATCACAGATTTTTTAGCTTCCGCAATTCGTCTTCCCTGGTTCATTACTACTTCGTCTAATCCTTTTCTATATACACCTAAGTCAAATCCTTCTTGTGCCGAAGTGGCTACTTTGGCAGTAGCAATTGAAAGAAATCTGTTTTTTAGTGTAATTGTTTCGGGTTCATCTTCATGCATTTCATCTGAAGCTCTTAATACAAATTCTTTTGTTCCACCACCACCAGGAATTAAACCAACTCCAAGTTCAACTAAACCTGTATATGTTTCTGCAGCCGGACAACATTTGTCGGAATGTAAACTTAACTCACAAGCTCCGCCTAATGACAGCCCATGCGGTGCCGCTACAACAGGAATAGAGGAATAGCGAAGTCTCATCATTGTATTCTGGAACATGCGTATAGCCATATCCAGTTCATCATATTCCTGATCAATTGCTAACATAAAAATCATTCCAACATTAGCACCGGCAGAAAAATTGGGCCCCTCATTGGCTATTACTAATCCTTTATAATTCTTTTCAGCTTTATCTATAGCAGTTTGAATGCCGCTTAATACATCGCCACCAATACTCCCCATTTTGGTAAACCACTGCAGCCCGAGTACATCATCTCCAAGATCATAAAGTTTGCAAGAGCCATTTTTCCAGATTTGTTTATCTGTATAATTACTCATTACAATGAAGGCTTCTCCACCAGGTAATAGTTTATACGTTTTAGTTGCGGGGTCGTACGCATACTTTTTTCCATTCTCTACTTTGTAGAAAGATTTATTACCTGCAGCAATCATTTCATCAACCCATGGGGCTACTTTATAGCCAGCTGCTTTCATCGCTTCTAACGTTTTGGCAACACCCAAAACATCCCAGCTTTCAAATGCACCAATTTCCCAACCGAAGCCAGCCATCATACCATCATCAACTCTGTATAGCTCATCACTAATTTCAGGAATACGATGTGATATATAGGAGAACAAACCATAATGAAAGAGGCGATAAAATTCACCTGCTTTATCCTGGCCAGCAACCAGCATCTTTAAACGGGAATACAAATCGTCAATCGGTTTTGCTGCCTCAACAGTTGCAAATTTTGGTTTTATTCTGGGACCATATTCCATGGTCTCCAGATTTAGTGTAAGAATTTCTTTCTCTCCCTTTTCATTTTTGGTTTTCTTGAAAAATCCTTGCCCGGTTTTATCTCCAAGCCAGTTATTGGCAATCATTTTATCAAGCCATGCAGGAATAGCGAATTGGTCTATTGCTTCATCATCAGGACAATTGTCTGCTACGCCTTTTGCAACCTTTACCAAAGTATCCAATCCAACCACATCACCAGTACGGAATGTTGCAGATTTTGGACGGCCAATGATTGGACCGGTCAATGCATCTATTTCATCTATACTTAAACCCAGTTTTTCTTTTACATTCATTATCGCCATCATGCCAAATACACCCACTCTGTTAGCGATGAATGCAGGAGTATCCTTACAGAGTACGGTTGTTTTTCCTAGATACAAATCGCCATAGTTCATCAAAAAGTCCACCACATCCGGATTGGTATCTGGTGTAGGAATAATTTCCAACAGTCGCAGATACCTTGGCGGATTAAAAAAGTGTGTCCCACAGAAATGCTTTTTAAAATCTTCGCTTCTGCCTTCGGCCATCATGTGGATGGGAATTCCCGAAGTATTGGAAGTGATCAACGTACCCGGTTTTCTATACTGCTCTACCTGATCAAACACAATTTTTTTAATATCTAATCTTTCAACAACCACTTCTATTATCCAATCGCAAGTAGCGATATCTTTCATGTTGTCTTCAAAATTTCCGGTAGTTATTTTTTTAACTACATTTTTGTGATATACAGGTGATGGATTGCTTTTTATTGCTGCAGTTAATGCATCATTTACAATTTTATTTCTTTCTCCCGGCTTCGCCTCTTTAGTTACATCTTTGGGAACAATATCTAATAATAATACCTGTAAACCCACGCCGGCAAAATGGCAAGCTATTCTTGAACCCATAACACCACTACCTAAAACCGCTACCTTTTTTATGATTCTTTTTGACATAATTTAAAATTAGTTAGTTATGCAACTATTTGAAGTTCGAAGTTAAGAGTTTTTGGGAAGTTTTCTTTTTGGAATTGGAGAGATAATTTTTAAAGGATAAAGAATTACTGTTTTTGAAGTCTTTTAATTAAAGAAAGAGTCTGGATGTTTTGCAATTGATTAGAAAGTATGGTGCCATAGGCTATTTCTAGGGCACTTAAAATTCCTAATTTGTTGAAATTCCTGAAAAGAATTATCAATATGTTATAACATATAAAAAAGTAATGAACGAGACTCATCTACACTTGTGATTTATGGATTATTCGCCAGGAAGTAAGGAAGGGAGCTTGTTTTTCTTTTGTTCTTTTTTATACTTACGTATAAGTTTTTTGTTGTTTTTGGCGCCAATACTACTTGCTACTCCGCTGCCAATAATTTTTACATAATAATTAATTGCTGACCGGTCACGGTCACGAATAAAAAATACCGGACTTGTTTTTTTTGTATTTTTCTTTTTAATAACGAATGTGTTGGCAATAAATGTTTTCAGTTTTTTGGGAAACTTTATTTTAAGGTCGTTGTAATACAGTTTCATTTCTCCGGTGGCCAATTTTTCATGACCTATCACTGTTGCATCCAATGTATCTAAAAATCCGGAGGTCAGTTTTAATGGGCTTAATGCAATTAAAATGGGATTGATAATTGTTAGATCGGATGGAGCAACCTGGAATTTTAAAAGAAACCCGCCATTAAGATCATTGTAAGATTCTTTGACATTCAAATGTGCCCATGCAGTATCAAGAAGATAGCCTGTTACATCCATCGATAAGGTATCTAATGGATCAAATTTGAAATTTTTTATATTGCTAAAACGTATTTTCATTCTTGTAACTGGAATATTTGCAGAAGTACTTGATTTCGGAGGAATTTCAGAATATAAAACGTTGCCATTATCTATTTCAACTTTATCTATTGAAAGGTTAAATGGAATTTTCTTTAAAAGACTTACGGGTAAAGGTTTGATTATGCCAGACTTGAAAGGAATATTTTTATCCTTAAAGGCGGTGAATTCAGCATTCTTAATGTTGATAGCTGAAGCTTTCAGTAAGTTTTCATTTAGCAGTAAGTCAGGGTTCAGTTGAGATATGTTTACGGCACTGGTTTTAAAAGTAATATAGTCTTTTTGAGTAGTTAGTTTTGCAAGAAAAGAGTCTTTTGATATTGAAGGACTAAACGAAGTTGAATCTACTGAAAAATTATTATTTAATCGGTTATAGGAGGCATTAGACCAATTGAGAAAATTATTTTTGTCTTTATAATTGCCAGAAAAATTGGCGATTTGAAACCTGTCGTTTAAATGAATTAATTCTTTGATTTTGGAATATGATTTAGAATTAATGGCAATGTCTTTTAAGTCAACAGTTTTAATAATTACATCCCCTTGATTTTTTGTGAAACTATCTAAATGAAACTGTTTTGCAGATAAATTATTTAGATCGAAACGCCAATCCAAATCTTCTTTATCAGTAGCATTTAATGCTATATTGCTGATAGCGGCAACTATATTTCCTTTGTCAGAATAAAAGAGTTTTCCGTTTCTTATAAATTCAAAATCAGACATGTTGACATTTGCTTTTTTGAAAGTTGAAACCCCTTGTTGTTCGGCATTAATGTTTATGTCATTTATTTCAAGATAAGATGAAGGGCTCTTTGCGCCATCCCAATTAAATATTGTTTTACCACTATTATAATATGCAACTTTTATTTGCGGTTGATATGTTTTTACTGAGTTGATTTTTATATACGGAAATGATGATTGAACTTGATTCGTAAAATCATGTAAGTTGAAATTTATTGTAGGTTTTTCTATCACCATATCCGCTAGTATGATATCGCCATTTAACAGTGTTTGAACTGTTGGGATAAAAGACATTGATGTTGTATGGAATTCAATGTTGGCTTTTTTGTTAGTGCCAGAATAATCTACTTGATTCAAAGTAGTGATGCCGTTGTCGATAAAATTGTAGTGATCAATTGCTAAAGTTGATTTTTCATTCCTTACTTTTAGCTGTGAGCCAGTAGTTTTTAGGCCTTCAATTATTGTCGTTTTCCTGGGTTGACTTTCAAGTTTATCCAGATAGATTTTATCAATGATTGATGAAATTTGAAGTCCTCCTTTTGTAATATTGAATGTTGTGTTTTCGCCTTTGATATTCTTAAGCAAAACGGATGATTTAGCTTTACTATTTTTATAATCATTTATATTAAAATTGATATTCCCTTTTTTCCAGACAATTCCGAGTGCATCGATATTACCAGTTAACTCATCCACAATCATTTTGTCAACTGTTACATCTTTTATCAGGAAATTGTACGCTTTAGTTTTGTCTTGTAATGAAATTGATGACGTATTGAAATGCCCGGTATTTCGAATATAATTAAGATCGTTTAGCTCAATTTCAACCTCTCCTGCCAGTAGTTTCCCATTTTTAAAATTGATTGATTTTAGCGAATTTTTAATAGTGGATATTTTTGTTGATGAAAGTAAGGAGTTGCTTTCTATTGAAAGATTGGCACTAAAAAGTTTCAACCGCAGATTTTTTTTTAAAGTGAGGTCTATATTTCCATTTATTACTTCAAGGTTATTAAGGTCCATAAATTCATTTACTGCACCTAGTGATTGAAATATATTTTGTTTGCCTGATTTTCTTTTGTCTGGATTAACAGTGTATATAATATCAGGATAGTACATAGTTGCCTGATCTGCTTTTAATTTTTTCTCAAAAACAAGATCATCCCATGATAAACCGCCTAAATAAAATTGCGGAATACGAAATGAATTTATTCTTTTCCCGTTTTTCAGTTTTTCGAATAAAAAATTACTAAGGGAGATTCGATCATCTTTAAAAAGGATGCTATCAAATTTTATACTATAGCTGCTGTCTTTTATAAAATTCTCATAGTTTCTGATTGCCATAGCAAATCTGTCAACATTGATCGGTTTCTTTGCACTTTGATCAATTTTCAACCCTTCCATTTCAAAGTTGTTTTTTGTAAAAGTGAAAGAGTTCGGTATTTGATCTTTTATTGTTTCAATATTAAAATCTGCATTACTTACTACAACATTTGCCAACAATAAGTCTCCGGTCAATTGTTTAATTATATTTTCAAGTTTTAATGGTTCTTTGTTCGCTTGCTTTGTTTTATCAATTTCAACTTTAAGATTAAATTTCGGGTTAACACAATACACAGAATCTGCTTTGATGACCTCTGCTTTATATAATGTGTCAAAATCGATATTGGCCATTAATAGTTTGTCAAAAAAGATATTAAATGAAGAATTCGAGTTGTCGGTTTGTGTAGCAGCTAATGTGCAACTGTCAAATTCAACCAGCTTTTTTTTAAGATTGATATTAAAAAATTTATAACTGATGCGATGACGGCTGTCTGGTAGAATAATATCTTGATTACTGGAAGTAAGTATTACATTATCACTGAATAAAATTTTTTCTTTATTAATTACATTTCCGGTATCAACAAGAAAGTTGTCGATTTGAAAATTAAGCTTGCCTATCTCAATAGGATGAAACTCGGGTTGAATTTTATTAATTAACGTAAATCGTCCATCTTCAATCCGAAATTTTGAGACTTTTAAAACACTTAGACCATCTTGAATTGATTTATATATCTTCCCCATCTCCTCAGGGATGGAAACATCTTTTCTTAGTTGCGTTTTATTTTGCTGGAAGTTTAAACGGGTTACTTCAATATCAGGTTCGTATAAACTAAGCGAATCAATTAGAAATTGGTTTTTAAAGATTATTGCTAAAAGTCCTTTCGCTTTGAGTTTAATTTTGGGAATTTTAAATTTATAAGAAGTATTTTCATTTATTGTATCAGTGTTATAAAGCAGGACATCTGCCATTTCCATATTATTGCTGAAATAGCCATACTTAAGCTTACCTACCTTCATTTTTAATTTGCCATTAGATTTGTTCTCAACTAAATCTTCCAGAATCTGTCTTGCATGAGCTTTGAACCAAAAATGAAAACCTATCAGTAATACAATTAGTATTCCGATAATGAAAAGGGTGAACTTAATGAATTTTTTTCTTGTTGATTTTGCAGTCAAGATGTAGTGACAGTTTTAACTGTGAATTTACTGAAAACCAGTGGGGTATAAAATGAAAAACCCCGTTTTGTTATTATAAAACGGAATTTTTCATAAACTTTATCGGTTAACTAACATTTGAACCAGGAGAAACAGGATGCTCGGGTTTTAATAACTGTAGTTTACCATCACTATCTTCAGCAGTCAAAATCATGCCCTGACTTTCTATGCCTTTCATTTTTCTTGGGGCAAGGTTTGTAACTACTATAACTTGCTTGCCTATTAAATCTTCTGCATTATAATGCATCGCTATTCCAGATACAATGGTTCTTGTTTCTGTTCCAAGGTTTACTTCCAATTTTAAAAGCTTATCTGCTTTTTCAACTTTTTCACACGCCGTAACGGTTCCTGCTTTTAATTCAAGCTTTGCAAAATCGTCAAACTGTATCATAGGTTTTGATTGTTGATTTGTTGTTGTTGTTTCTGGCACTACTAAACCAGCTTTTAATTTTTCTATCTGCTCAGAAATTTCAGTGTCTTCAATTTTTCTGAACAATATTTGTGGCTCTCTCAAGCTATACCCCACACTTAATAACTTCAATTTTCCTGCATTTTCCCATTCTAATAATTTGTCTACTACTTTCATCATATGCAACATCGTCTTTGCAGTATTGGGTAAAAATGGGTTGATAAATATGGCAAGGTTAGCAGTAAGTTGCAAACATAAATGCATTGTATTATCAATACTTTTCTGAGCAGCTGGATTTTCTGATAATTGTTTAACTACAATCCAGGGCTCTTTCTTTTGCATATACTGATTTCCTTTTCTGCTTAGGTCAATCACTTCATACAACGCATCCCGGAATTTATAGGCTTCTAAAAGATCTTCAATTCTTTTTTTTGATTGTTGAATGATTTCAATGATGTTTTTATCATTTTCATCAAGTACGTCCTCATGCAATTGGGGTACTTTGCCACCACAAAGTTTATGCATTAATACCCAGGTTCTGTTTACAAAATTTCCAAAGATGGAACCTAGTTCACTATTCACAGCATCCTGAAATCCCTTCCAGGTAAATTCACTATCTTTTGTTTCAGGTGCAATTTGCGTAAGATAATAGCGCAGCATATCTACACATTGTCCTCCGCCACCTGCCTGTCCGGTAGGCAGGTTTTCTTTTTTAACAAAATCATTGATATAATCTCTCATATCAAGTTTCCAGTTTCTACTGGTACTCATTTTATCTCCTTCCAGATTCAGGAATTCATTAGCAGGAACATTATCTGGTAAAATGTTGCCATGCAGTTTAAGCATTACCGGGAAAATGATACAATGGAAAACGATATTGTCTTTACCCACAAAATGAACAAGTTTTGTGTCTTTGTCTTCCCAATAAGGCTTCCAGTCCTTACCATTATCGATGGCCCATTGCTTGGTGGCGCTAATATATCCTATTGGTGCATCAAACCAGACGTAAAGTACTTTTCCATCAGCATCTTGAATTGGAACTTTAATACCCCATTCAAGATCTCTTGTTACAGCTCTTGATTGTAGTCCGCCATCAATCCATCCTTTACATTGCCCAACAACAGAAGTTCGCCAATCATCTTTATGTTCTTTTAATATCCAGTCTCTTAAAAATTGCTCATGTTTGCCTAATGGTAAATACCAATGCGATGTTTTTTTCTTAATAGGTTTTTTGCCACTTAATGTACTCACAGGGTTTATTAATTCATCGGGGCTTAATGTACGACCACATGTTTCGCACTGATCGCCAAATGCTCTGTCACTTCCGCAATTGGGACAGGTTCCTTTGATAAAACGGTCTGCAAGAAATGAATTGGCTTCCTCATCAAAATACTGTTCCGTTTCTTTTATTTCCAACTCACCTGCATCATTCAGTTTTGTAAAAAAAGCCGAAGCAGTTTCATGATGAATAGGGGAACTGGTACGATGATAAATATCCCAACTCATTCCCAG
>JAHEMM010000146.1 GCA_024643655.1 Chitinophagaceae bacterium
AACGGCTCGGCTATGAGTGGTTGCGTGGGTTAGCGATTAACTTTACAAGTACACACCAAACTGAAAATCCGCGAGGATTTTCAGAAGTAGACGAGAACAAGCAATTACTTATAGCCATTATTGTGCTTTCGTTATTTTTCAACTTCTTGATCAATTAGTGTCAGAATGTGATTCAAAGTTTCCAATAATTCGCGCTCTTCAATCAGTCCATTTCTTCTATAAGTCAAAAATAAACGCTTAACCATAATTCTAAACTCAGAGTTATCATAACGAGCCTTGTGATTCGATCCTTGATTTTTACCATCAACGATAGAACTGGTACTGATATATATACTTCTGATATAATCGTCAATTGTGTTATCGATTTTTTGCTGATCTTCCAATGCATCTTTTATTTGATCTTCTAAAGAAGACAATGAGTACATCAGCTCTTTATTAGAGATATTATTGATCTTTCCAGAGGAAATCAATGAATTCAATATCCCGAGTCTCGGGTCAAAAGTATTGGCGTTCACCAATTTGAAAAAATCTTCTCTAAATACACTGTCTGGTATCACTTCAAAAGCGGCTCTGTTATTAAACAGCTCATCGAATTTTAAAGCCGTTTCATACGATATCTGATGAAACTTAAGGGCATGTTCAAGTGCTTCTATATTGGAAGCCACTTCACCTCGAAGGTCTTTAAGTGAGCTCTGTTCTTCAATTTTCAGCTTTCTATGCTCATTCCAATTATTGATGGAAAGCGCGATAAGAATTCCAATAATGACTAATAAGATTTCTCCAATCGCATAAAGCAGATATTTACTGAATTTATTTTCAGAAAGCAGTTGTTGGCGTATTTTTCTAAAGAATTTTATCATTGGTTATTGGTTGGTTTTAATGAAGCACAACAATTAGATATAGACAATTGCCTATATCTACATTATAAAACTAAGATAGTAAATCTTTTATAACTATAGTTGCATAAAAAAGCCTCACATATCTGCAAGGCTGTTGGTTATGAAATATACATTAGTATTATTAAATAGGCGAGAACAAGCAATTACTTATAGCCATTGTTGTGCTTTCGTTATTTAATTTCTGATTTTATGGTTTTAATTAAGTTCAAAGCTTCTTGCTTCAAAGCTTCTAAGTTTCTATTTTGTGTAAAATCTAAATTGATTTCCGTCTCCAATTCTGCTCCAAACTGTTTGTCGTTCTTTGCCAATTCCACAAGTTCATCCAAAGTAGCTTTAGAAAATGCACCAATACCCAGTCTTTCTTTTGTACTTCTTATCTTTAACGACGTTTCTTGATTATTCCATCGTTCCGCATCTCTTAGCTCATCAATTGACCCATAATAGTTCTGGATTTTCCTTTTTAATGTTTCATTTCTAATGGTGTAGAACTCCCCGGAATTTATTAGTTCATTATAGGTAGGCCGATTCCCATCAAATGTACTCAATGCGGATAATATTCTATTCGGATTACGGATAGTATCAATTGCTTCTTTACCAGGAATAGAATCTGGCCAACCAATAGATTTTATTTTATCATTTCTTTTAAGAATTTCATGAATAATAATAATTCGCAACTTAGCTGACTCTTTCACTTCATCCATTTCTTCTACCTCATTTTCAACATCGCCAATTAGGTTCATAAGTCTGCTTTCGATTCTATTTTGTGTTAATCGATCTTGATTCCAATTATTAATTTGAAGTGCGATAATTATGCCCACTATTACAAGTACTATTTCACCAATAGCGTATTTAAGGTACTTTCCAGTTTTTCCTTCGGAAAGTAAATTTTGTCTAATTTTTCTAAAGAATTTTATCATTGGTTAGCGTTTTGTGGTAATGAAGCACAACGTGTTCGTGTATGGTTAGTTGGGTTGGATAGGAACTAAGTTAGCAAAAGAAAACTAACCAGAGGAAAATCCGTAGGATTTTCCGAGTACACACTGAACTAGCAATTAATTATATACGGTGTTGTATGCTGTTTTATTAGTTATTCCAATACAAAAGCAAGCCTCGTTACCACACCGTGGTTTGAACCTGTCTGTTGAAACCTATCTAAGGTAGAATACCTGTAATTCATTGAAAAATATATATTAGAAACAGGGCTCCAATGAACACCTAATGATAATGTATTCATCTCACCACCGTTAATTGATTTATCGTTAAGATCTAAAGAGGACCATTGACTGTAGATTTCAAATTTTCCCCATCCACCTGTATTAACATCTCTGGCGGTATATACCTTTTCAAAAATACCACTACGTTTATTATAGGGTCTTACTTCACCAGTTAATACATAGGATGCCGTCACATTATATCCATTAAAGTTTAAAGTATTGTGTACAGAAGAATCCACAGTAGACTGGATGTATTCACCCAATAGAGTAAAAGGACCATTTCTCCAGGCTATTTCCAATCCATAATGAAAAGTTGAATTTATGTCTTGCAGCAAATCAGTATCTACTGCAATAGGTCCATTAAAAATTTCGGTTTTTGCTTTGTACTGTATGCCTCCTGAAGCATTGGAAAATCTTGTGCTAATACCTAAATGAAGAAGATGATTTTCGTTCTCGGATAAATAGGGTAATCCGGTTATTCTTCCTGTAAAAACCGTTGGATTATCTGAAAATGAACTATCCACTTCAAACCAATTATTAAATACACCTGTTGCCCAGGTCATCCGATTATTGAAAAGGGTATTATTTACAACAATACCAATATTCCTTGCTGGTAAGAGTCCGTCTGCTATCGAAGCCCGTTCTTGCTGACTTGGGAGGTATATCATTTGTGATAACCTGGAGAGTGAAATGGTTTCTTTTGTTTTACCTACGCTTATAGTAGCCTTTCCAACAGGTATATCTATCCTATAATCAAAAAGAAAAATTTCACTAAGATTACTTTGTTCGAGACCTCGTTCAAAGGCACGACTACCAGCAGCAATGAAATACGTCCATGGGTTTTTAAAATTTATTGTGCCTCCAATTCCAAGTCTAATACCACGAACAGAGCCTCCTTCAAATTCATCTAGTTCACCTATTTGATCGCGATTTAAATTATCTTGAGCTAACCATCGGGTATTTTCAATTAAGAGCGCACCACCAAGTGCCATGGAAAACGGTTTGGTTCTAATAACATTCCATTTACGTTTGTTTTGATAGGATAAGGGCAAAGAAATGGGTGGAGTTGAATACGATGACCAGCTACGATTTTGTTTTCCTAAAGCCACATCTGTTCTTAACAGTTTATTGAGGACGATCTCACCTTTAGACATTGCAAAAACTACATAATTCTTTGTGTCCAGTATCACTCCGACATCTGTTCGAGGATCTTTATTCAAAATAATAAAATCTGCAGGGCTTCCTATTTCCAATCTGCCTAAGACAAAACCTTTATTGGCATCAAATATAATTTCTGCTTTATTTGATTCTATTTCATCTTGAGTGACCAATTCAAGTTTTTTTTGCTTGATTAACAAACTAACTATGGCATCTTCTTTTTTTAAAGTTTGATCAATAATAGTTACATTTTGAATGATTACCGATTCAAAACTACGTAAGTTGTCTTGGGCATAGGTGGAAAAAAAAGTCATTATTAGCGTTATTGTAAAAAAGACTCTGTATTTTATGTATGAAATATTCAAATCTTAGGATTTAGTTTGTATTATTCAATGTGGACTTCAGATTATATTTTTATAGCATACAACGGATTTTTATAAGATTAGTTGCGTTGTTTAATCACCTAATTTAGCAAATAAAAACCGAATAGAAAATCCGCGAGGATTTTCGTAAGTAGGCGAGAACCAGCCATTAATTATACACGGTGTTGTAACCAGTTATTATTCTATTATCTTTTCTGTACTTGCTCCAAGCCAGTATTCAATGAATGAATCAAAACTGAAAATTAATACAATAAATAAAATAGTAATTCCAAAAGTGATTAATCTTTTTTTAATAGGAACACTAGTTTTTGATTGAAAGTTGGTAAGCTTAATGACTATCTCTTTTACTATTTCTCTATTTAAAAATAGAATTAAGAATAACATTAAAAGAACTATTA
>JAHEMM010000072.1 GCA_024643655.1 Chitinophagaceae bacterium
TTGGCTTTAGGTTCACTCTGTCTTTAGGTCGAATCTTCAAAGTGTTGCCGTCCGTTTTAATTATTATGTATTCCATCAAATTTTCATCAGTTTCTATCCGGATAGAAAAAACAGAATCCTGTTTTACAAAAACATCAGCATTGCCACTTACATGAACACTGTTGAATGATCCAGTTGAACGGCTTTCTGTCTTTATCGTTCCATTTCCACGAATTCTTTCTCCGCCAAAATATCTACATGAAGAGAAGAGAACGACAAATAAAAAAACCGGGAATAATAATTTTCTCATGACTACTGTTTTAAGTCTTCAAAAGTAAGCTCAATTTGCAAAGTATCTTAAGCTTTGACGTTTATCTTCATAATTGGGTTACAAAATTGGAAAAAATTGAAATATCGTACCATAAATTACTTGAGAAACTACAAAACAGAAACTACAAACCTTTTTTTACCTTCGCAGCAATATGACAGATAAAATACTGATCCTCGATTTTGGTTCCCAATATACTCAATTGATTGCCCGTGCTGTAAGAGAAGCAAATGTATATTGCGAAATCATTCCTTTTAATAAACCATTTGAGTTTGAACCGGGGCTGAAAGGCATCATTTTATCCGGATCTCCCTTCTCAGTAAATGAAGAAAATGCACCTGATGTTAATGTGCAGGACTTTATAACCAAAGTACCAGTACTTGGTGTTTGCTATGGTGCTCAATTAACTGCAAAACGCTTTGGCGGACGAGTTGAAAAAAGTGAAAAAAGAGAATATGGCCGAGCTATCTTACAAAGAAAATTTGAAGACATCTTATTTAAAGATGTAGCACCGCAAAGTCAGGTGTGGATGAGCCACAGTGATACTATTAAAGAATTACCAGCAGGTTTTGAATTACTGGCAGATACTGAAAGCATACCGGTAGCTGCTTTTAAAAAGAACGGAGCTGATACCAATGCACTTTATGGAGTACAGTTTCATCCTGAAGTTTATCATTCCAAAGAAGGAAAGAAAATACTGTCTAATTTCTTAATAAATATTTGCGGTTGTTCACAAGATTGGACACCTGCACATTTTGTAACCGATACTGTAGCTGCATTGAAAAAACAGATTGGCGATCGTAAAGTAATTATGGCATTGAGTGGAGGTGTTGATTCAACAGTAGCGGCTACTTTAATTCATAAGGCCATTGGTAAAAACTTATTTGGCATTTTTGTAGATAATGGAGTATTACGGAAAGACGAATTTGAATCTGTGTTAAAAACGTATGACCAATTGGGATTAAATGTAACAGGTATTGACGCAAAACAACGGTTTTATAATGGTCTGGCTGGCAAATCAGATCCTGAAGAAAAAAGAAAAGTAATCGGCAGTTTATTCATTGATATATTTCAGGAAGAATCAAAAAAAATTGAAGGTGTTTCATTGTTAGGTCAAGGCACCATTTATCCTGACGTTATTGAAAGCGTATCTGTTCATGGACCTTCTGTTACTATAAAATCACATCATAATGTAGGTGGTTTGCCAGAACATCTTCATCTGGAACTTGTAGAACCGTTGCGGTCACTTTTTAAAGATGAGGTAAGAAAAGTCGGTAGAGAAATGGGTATACCGGCTGAAATGATTGACCGCCATCCTTTTCCAGGACCAGGTCTCGCTATAAGAATTTTAGGAGAAATTACTGAAGAAAAGGTACAATTATTGCAGCAGGCAGATCATCTGTACATTAAAGCCTTAAAGGATAACAATTTGTATGCAACTGTTTGGCAGGCAGGTGCTATCTTACTGCCGGTAAAAAGTGTTGGTGTAATGGGAGATGAAAGAACATATGAGTTTACGGTGGCTTTAAGAGCTGTAACAAGTGTGGATGGCATGACTGCAGATTGGTCACATTTACCGTTTGAATTTTTAGCAAATATCTCAAATGAGATTATTAATAATGTAAGAGGAATCAATCGGGTTGTTTATGATATTAGCAGCAAACCGCCTGCAACAATTGAATGGGAATAATACCCAATAAAAGTTTTATAAGAGTTTTATGAAGAAGCACTACTTTTTTTATCTGGTTACTTTAATCATTAGTTTCTCTCTGTCAGTAAAGTCTCATGCTCAAATTTCTGTTAAGAAACATAAGATCGCCGTTTTTAGTCCACTTTATTTAGATACTGCTTTCTCATCATCTGGTGAATATAAATTTGCAAAATATGAGTTTCCTAAAGAAATAAATCCGGGTATTGAATTTTATGAGGGTATTCAAATTGCATTAGATTCTCTCAATGTAGAAAAAGCTCCCCTAGAAATATTTATATACGATTCAAGATCTGGTAGCCTGACATTGGAAGAACAGTTATTAAAAACTGAAAAAGACAGTGTAGAGATGATCATTGCTTATTGTAGCGGATCCGAAGTAAAAACGTTTGCTGATGCTGGATTAAAAAATAACATTCCTGTTATTAATGTAAATATTCCTAATGAAGCCGGCGCAACTAGCAATCCATATTTTGTGTTATTGAATCCAACACTTAGAACACAATGTGAAGGCATCTATAAGCATATACAAAAATATTATTCACTTGATCAGCTTATCGTTTTCCGTAAAAAAGGAGTGTTAGAAGATCGCATCAAAATGTATTTTGACGATTATGCAAAAAACACTTTATCGACACGGCTTCCACTGAAATATATTGATCTTAATGAAAACTTTTCTCCTGCTGATTTATTAAAACATTTGGATACTACACAATTTAATTTATGTATAGCAGGCAGTCTTGATGAAAATTTTGGGAAAAAACTTGCAACACAATTAGCAATACTTAAAAAACAAAATTACCCATTTTCAATTATGGGAATGCCAACCTGGGACGGGATAAAGGATTTTAAAAAACCTGAATACAAAGGTTTAGAAATTATTTATAGCACTCCATTCTACAATCCAAGAACAGATACAGTGAGTAAGAAAATTATTAATTATTTCAATAAAGCAATGTATGCCCGACCCAGCGACATGGTTATGAGGGGCTTTGAAACAATGTGGCGTTTCAGTAAGCTCTTATTAAAATATAAAACTGATATTGCCTCGAACTTATCCCACAAAGATTTTGATGTTTTCAGAGAATATGATATCCAGCCAGTTTTAAACAGGCAAACAATGATGCTCGATTATTTTGAAAACAAAAAATTATTCTTTTTAAAATGGCAGGATGGAGTTTTGAAAGGGGTTTATTAAAAACTTTTATACTTAATAATTTATCCGCATCAATAGATGCGGATTTTTTTGTTTTACATCTCATATTTAAATAACTCTATCAATCACCAATTGATTGGTCTGAGGAAGTGGATGGAGGAAGGTCGATTTTTTTCTATTCTTAATAAAATCAAAAGTAAATATGTGCTAGAAATATATAGAATCAAACACTTGCGTATTTTTACTATGCCATTTTCATTACCGCTGGTTCACCTTGTTAAAGTTTAAAGAAAAGAATAAATTGTGGTAACTATATTCGAATTTCAAAACTGACCTAAGCTTATGTCGAAAAAGAAACAACGGAAACTGGCAGCCCTGGTTGAAGAACAAACAAATCAATCGCAAAAAGGCAAAAAAAATTCATCCACAAAAAAGCCCGGCTTTACTTTGCATTGGCTGGTGCTGCTGGTAATTATTTTACCTTTTTTGATCAGTGAAAAAATAACTGATTCTGTTACTATCATCCGGTACATTTTTCTAAGTGGCACTTTATTATTCTCCATATTATACTTTCTCTGGCAAAAAAAAGCATTCAATCTCCCTGCTCCACCATTAGTAAAAATAATAATTGGATCTGCACTTTTATTTGGCGCCTGGAGCATTGTAAGCATGCAAGGTGCTCTCAACTACCGTGAAGGGTATTATGAAATAGCCCGGCATTTTTTGAATATCATTTTATTAGTTGTTGTTATAACAGCCGTATTAAAAGATTCTTCTTTAATTACCCGTATTTGTAAAGCCCTGGTATGGGTAGCACTATTACAGGGGCTTATCGGTATTCTTCAGTATTATGATATTGGTTTTACAAATCTCCCCGGCGCCAATGAAAAACCATACGGACTTATGGGTAACCGGAACTTATTCGGATCTGCCCAGGTATTTATAGCTCCTTTTGTTTTTTATATGCTATTCATTGGTAATAGATTTTGGAAATTCATAAGTGGAATGTCGCTTACTATAGTTGCCCTTTCAATCTTTTTATCACAAACCCGATCGGCCTGGCTAGCATTTGTTGCTGTTATATTGGTTTCACTTATTCTTACCATTATCTTCTCACCAACTAATAGAAAAAAGTGGATGATCGGAACGGCGGTCGGCGTTTTAATTATAACAGCACTTATTAGTTTATTTTTAGCGGCTGATATTGATGGAGAGCTTGTTCAGTCTGTAAAATCTAGAGCGGTAACTATTACCGGCTCAACTTCTGCAAACAATACCACTGCATCATCTACAATAACTGATCGTTTACAAATATGGAAACAAACAGGTAAGTTGATCAAAGACCATCCACTGCTGGGTGTGGGACCCGGCAACTGGAAACTAACCATCCTGAAATACGGAACTGAAGGGCTTGCTTGGGCTAATGGGATATATTCACCGGACAGACCACACAATGTGTATTTACAGGTAGCTTCTGAAACCGGTATACCAGGCGCCATTCTATATTTTACCATCTGGATCCTTATTGCATTAGCTGGAATTAAAGCAGTTTTGAAAACAAAAAATGAAGATCAAAAAATACTGGTCATCATCATGCTTGCCGGCCTGGCAGCTGTAGCGGTAGATGCAATGTTCAGCTTCCCAATGGAACGGATAGAACATTCAATGTATATGATTTTGATAGGAGCTTTTATCCTGAATTCTTATATCAACTCCAGAACAGATTCAGATCAAAAACTGTGGACCCTTAAAAAACCGGTTTTAATTGGCATCAGCTTAATTCTTGCTTTTAATTTATTTCTTGGCATAAAGAAATACCAGTTTGACAAGCATTTAACGCTTGTCAAAACATTTGAAAATAGCAGACAATACCGTGAAATGTTTGAAGAAGCAAAAGCTGGTATGAATAATTTTATCACTTTAGGATTGGAAGTAGGCGTTTCTCTTCAATTAAAAGCAGCCATAGCGTTGAAAGAATTAAAAGAGTATGACAAAGCACTAAAGGAAATTAAAATTGCAAAACAATATAATCCTTATAGTGCGGCTGTTTATAATACGGAAGGCACAATTTATACTGATACCGATCAGTTTGAAAAAGCCATAGTTGCCTATGAACAGGCAATCAAAATTGTTCCTGATTATGATATCGTATTAAAAAATCTCGCTGTAAATTATTTCAGAGTAAAGAACTATTCGGCCTGCATCCAATCATTAAATAAAGTAAAAACAGAAGGTGATGAATACCTGACCGGTTTATTGAATGAGGCAAAAAGATTATTGACTCAACCAAAATAATTTGATAGGCATTGACAAAACTTATCCATTTTTTAGAAAAGATTTTTTCAAATGAAATGTCCTGCTTCTATTAAAAATTTCATTCGTATTTTGTAATGTGTATTTAAAACAAAGCAAAGGCAACAGTGTAGTCAACGATTGGCTGAATGAAAAGGGATTTAACGCTTTTGCTTTCCAGCAACAAACCTGGCAACATATTCTTAATAAAGAAAGCGGTCTTGTAAATGCACCAACCGGGTGTGGCAAGACTTTTTCCGTTTTCCTGGGTACTTTGATCAGTTTTATTAATCAACATCCAACTGATTATACAACCAAAAAAAACAACAAACTTCAACTTCTATGGATAACCCCATTAAGAGCATTAGCAAAAGACATAGGCCGTGCAATGGAAGAAGTATTAGAAGAATTAGCCATACCATGGAAAGTGGGTATTCGAAATGGTGATACTTCTGTAAAGGAAAGAACCAAACAGAAATCACAAATGCCAGAAGTCCTGATTATTACTCCTGAGAGTTTACACCTGCTGCTTGCCCAAAAAAATTATCCAACATTTTTTTCATCACTTAAAATAATCGCAGTTGATGAGTGGCATGAATTATTGGGCAGCAAAAGAGGTGTACAAGTAGAATTAGCAATAGCAAGAATTGTACATTGCCAGCAACCAAGAGTAACTAATAAGCCTTTGGTTTGGGGCATTTCTGCCACCATCGGCAATCTGGTTGAAGCAAAAGAAGTTTTGCTAAGTCCTATTTCAAAAAAAGGATTAATTGTAAATGCTAACCTAAATAAAAACATAGAAGTCAATTCAATTTTTCCAGATGAAATAGAAAAATTTCCATGGGCTGGTCACCTGGGTATAAGATTGGCAGAAAAAATTATACCAATAATTCAAGAAAGTAAAACAACTCTCATTTTTATTAATACAAGAGGAATGAGTGAGATATGGTATCAAAAACTATTGACGATTGCACCAGAATTAGCAGGTGTCATCGCACTACATCATGGCAGTATAGAACCAGCGCTTCGCCATTGGGTAGAAGAAGCACTTCATACCGGAAAACTAAAAGCTGTTGTTTGTACAGCAAGCCTTGATTTGGGCGTCGATTTTCGACCTGTTGATACCGTTATACAAATTGGTTCACCCAAAGGGGTATCCCGTTTTTTACAACGAGCAGGAAGAAGTGGTCATAGTCCGGGAGAAACAAGCAAAATTTATTTTCTACCAACACATTCTTTAGAACTGATTGAAGCAGCCGCATTAAAAACGGCGATAAAACGAAATGAAATTGAAAGCAAAGTACCAATGATGCTCTGTTTTGATGTGTTGATTCAATTCCTTTGTACAATTGCTATTTCTGATGGATTTAATGCTACAGAACAGTTTGCTGAAATTAAATCTACCTTTTCTTTTCGTGACATGACAGAAGATGAATGGCAGGAAATTCTACAGCATATTACAGTTGGCGGTGTTGCTTTAAAACAGTATGATGAATTTAAAAAAGTAGAAATAATCGATGGCCTATACAGGGTCATTAGCAGAAAAATGGCTATGCGGCATAGGATGCATATTGGCACTATTGTTAGTGATGCGATGCTTAAAGTAAAATTTGTTTCTGGTGGATATATTGGTGTCATTGAAGAGTATTTCATTAGCCGACTTGATCCCGGTGATGTATTTACTTTGGCTGGCAGAAATCTTGAACTTGTTGCAATAAAAGACATGACCGTTTCTGTTAGAAAATCGAATGCCAAGAAATCACTTGTACCATCCTGGATGGGTGGAAGAATGAGTCTGACAGCAAACCTCAGTCATATACTAAGAGAAACATTTACAAACGCTATTGATAATAACCATGTTCCTGAATTACAAATTCTTCAACCTTTACTAAAATTGCAGAAAGAACTTTCGCATATTCCTCAAAAAAATGAATTACTCATTGAACAAATAGAAGATAAAGATGGATTTCATTTGCTTGTTTATCCTTTTGAAGGACGTAATGTTCATGAAGCAATGAGTGCTATTTTAGCCTATCGTATTGGTAAAATAACACCGATTACTTTTTCAATTTCTATGAACGATTACGGATTCGAGCTATTAAGTGATCAGCCTATTCCGGTAGATGATACAAATGTGAGGGAGTTATTTTTAATAGAAAATTTATTGATTGACATTCAAAAGAGTATGAATAGCACAGAAATGGCCCGGCGTAAATTTCGAGATATAGCAGTTATCGGAGGATTAATTTTTCAAGGAATGCCAGGGGAAAAGAAAAAAGCCAGACACTTGCAATCATCAGCTTCTTTACTTTTTAATGTTTTTTCAGAATACGATGCAGATAATCTACTGCTGAGACAAGCATATGATGAGTTAATGATTCAACAAATGGAAGAGGTTCGGCTTCGTAATGCTTTTCAAAGAATTCAGGACAGTCAAATTGTTGTCATGTTTCCAACACAGCTTACTCCTTTATCTTTCCCCATTATTGTTGACGGACTTAATCGTAATAATCTATCCAGTGAAACGCTGGAGGACCGAGTGAAAAAAATGCAACAACAACTTAATGCTAGTTAGAATATAATTAAATTTGTTAAGTCTCTCCATGCAGAACCCGGTTCCCCATATCATTCATAATAATATTTTTTGGGTTTCACCAGCCAGAACATTATACTGGGAGGAACAAAAAACGCTTATTGTCGCCGATTTGCATCTTGGCAAAACCGGGCATTTCCGCAAATCAGGAATTGGTATTCCGCAATCGTTATATAAAGCAGATCTCCAACGACTAATGGCTCAAATTTATCTTTACAAAGTTGACCGGCTTTTAATAGTAGGTGATTTTACACATAGTAAATTCACAAAAGAATTAGACTTATTCATAAAATGGCGAAATGATTTTTCTTTGCTTCATATCGATCTGGTAAAAGGCAATCATGATATTTTAACCAATTCATGGTATCAGGAAGCTAACATAAACTTACACGAATGGGAGTTGCTGATCGACGGTTTTCTATTCCGGCATGAAGACAAAAGACTTAAGCATAAGGAAGACAAGCCAGTGAAATATACTTTTTCCGGACACTTGCATCCGGGCTTTACAATTAAGGGAAAAGGGAAACAATCATTACGATTTCCTTGTTTCTATTTTGCAAATGAACATTGTGTACTACCTGCCTTCAGCAAGTTTACAGGATCATTTAAAGTAAAACCAGAAAAAGGAGAAACTGTATATGCAATTACCGATACAGAATTAATGAAAATTGGTTAATTATTTTTTTTTCGAAGCTTGTTGTAATCGATAAAATAAATAAATCTAACAGTAATTTCATTGCCATGTCTAAGATCGAATATTGATCCAAGGTTACGTATATAATTATTTTTCCCGTTAATATTTACAACTTCATTATCACCCAACCAGTTTTTATAGCCAACTATTAACCGACTTCCCAATCGAAAATCCCAGGTCAGGAATGCATCGAGGTTAAAAATATTTACATTGTCGTATGTAGTTGAGCCGCTTTTAGCAATTGGTTCACCTTTTACATCAACATTTGCAAAGCGGTTAAAATTAAGGCGGCTTAAATAATGTCTTGCCCGTAGTGTTAGATTGATACGAGATGTAAAATTATAAATCCCAGAAAGAATAGAAGTTACATCTTTAAAATCTACAAAGGCAATAATTGGCTCACCATTGAGTTCTCTGCCTGCTGCAATAATATAATCCGTTTCAGTTTCATGTGTATGCGATAAGTCTAAAGTGAAGCGATTGGTAAACCGATATCTCACACCTCCGCTTAATCGATGATAATATTTATTGGGTGCAGAATTAAAAAACTCGGAAAATAATAAATCATAATTAGCATACAATTTCTTTCTACTATCTGTACTTCCACTTATACCAACATAACCATACGATGGTCTTTTTACAAATCGCTGATAAGTAGCAGGATTACCCAATACAAAATAATCATGCTGATTTGTAAAAAATCCAATTTTCGTTGAAACATCCCAGAAATTCTTCAGCAACCAGAATCCACTTAAATTGACTTGAAAATCACTATAAGCTGATGGCTTGTATAATTCACCGTATTTGGTAGTCAATCGATAATTATACGAGAGAAAGTTTTTGGTTGGAGTAAACTGATTAAATGAAATTGAAGATGTAGATACTACTTCATTTGGAGCTGGTAAAAAAGCAAGGTCTCTTGGATCATAATTTTCTGACTCTATATTACCTTGTAAGTAGTATTGCCATTTACCACTTACCTTCCCAGCCCGTAATGTGGTATTGAAGCCATCATAAGGATTTACCCCAAATATTTTACTGTATCTGGCAGTTCCTTTTACATTAAAAAGATTTCTATTATCGTATAGGTTAAAATCAAATGCCGAAACATTAGCATCTCTTGCATTCCCATTACGAAGGACATTAGTATTAGTAAATGTAAGGTACGACCGGCCTTTGAGTGCCTGATCTAAAACAATAATATTATAGTTTGCTAATGGCTCTGTTTCAATTGTAGAATCTTTCGCCAAATTGCTATTTTGCAATTTAGCATGCATTGGCGCAGTTACTGCATTAAAAATACCTATGCCCAATTTCCCTTTTGTTCTACCTGAAAATTTTGTTGCATTATACAATTGTACTGTAGATGGGTTTTTTTTAATTTCCCAATCTGTATTATTAGCAACAAAGTTTTTTACACTGTTATATTTTGATGGAATTGCACCAATTCTTCTAGAATAAAACAGACCCGCTTTATTAAATATTTCTGTCCCTTCGGTAAAGAATTGTCTGTTTTCGTTGAACTGGACTTCAAAAGGGGAAAGGTTATTGATTACATTGTCTGAAATAACCTGGCCAAAATCAGGAATCAATGTTGCATCGATTGTAAAGCTTTCATTGATACCATACTTTACATCCATACCACCACTTCTCAACCAATTAGTAGAATATCCATTTACCTCCGGAGAACTTCTGTAACCTGTAGAAACATAGGGGGCAAAACTTAATCGCAAAGGTGGCTGTAGATCTTTCAGTGCTAAAAGATCTCCAAATTGATTAACAAATCCATTTACATTTGGATCTACAGGGTTCCAAAAACAATTTTCATTTGTTCTTCTTATTTGTCTTTGAAACTGAAGCCCCCAATTTTGCAACTCCTTTTTTGCAAATCGAAGAGAGATATAGGGAATTTTCATTTCAACTGTCCATCCATCCTTTTGCATTTGTACTTTGCTTTCCCAAACTGCATCCCAGGTTTTATCGCCATAATTACCAAAACCAGTGCCATCGTTAGGACTTAGTCTTGCATCGGATTGCACATTTGCTGATGTAACAACAAACTGAAAGCCATTTTGCCGATCTTTATATGTATCAAAGAAAACTGAAAAGTAATCTACATCCTTTCTGGATTCTTCATCTCTGGCCGTAATTTGCTTTCTGATCAGTAAAGGATCATCGTATAAATATGCACCAACATAGATTGCATCGTCGTCATACATGATTTTTACCTTCGTCTGCCGCGAAGCTGGTTTTCCGGCAGAAGGGTAGTTTTGAATAAAATCAGTTAAAGGAGTAATATTTTCCCATGCAGCATCATTCAGGTTGCCATCAATTTTTGGGGCATTGGTAATTTTTACCGCTTGTACTGTTTTTGGTTGGGAATATAAATTGCAAAAAATCAGTAAAAAGGGTATGCAGATATAAAGTTTTATTCTCATGCAGTGTTCAACATCAAATATAAAACTTAGACAGCAATGGAACTAAAACAGTTCCCTTAATTTCCAAAAAAGTAAATAAATTATATTTTTCAGGTTAATTTATCCTCTTTTTCAACGATGTAACTTGCTGTTGAAGATCAGAGACAACTGTAGCTAATTGGCTCATATCCCATCTATTTTGTGTATTTGTGCGGGAAATAACTACCTGGGCTTGCCACATTTCTAATACTTCTTCTGCATTGACTGTATAAGGATGAAACACAGGGTTATCACTTACTAATGTCAACTTATTTTTCTGTCTTCCATTTTTCTGGACTCTTTTATAAACGATGCCCTCATTTCTTGATACAACAATACAAGCAACGTTATTTTTTACATCATCAAGATTTTCTAACCTCTCTCCTACAATCACTGACCCACTAGGAGTCGGGAGCATTGAATCACCTACAATTTCAAAAGCACGGTAATTTCCACCCGAAAGCATTGGTAAAGTGAATGTATTGAGTTCATCAATAAACTCAGGATCTTCAAACCCAGCAAGATATCCGGCCGCAGCTTTTACAGGTACAAAAGGAATATCAGGCCTGCCTGTCGCCAGTTTCATTGCTCTGCGTTTAGCAAGGTAATTTCCTTTATTATCACTTAAATCTTTTCTAAGAATATCATCTAATGTTAGTTTAAACATATCGCAAACTACTTCTAGCACATCAATTCTAGGCTCAGCCCTTTCTTCCTCATAAGCTCCAAGTAAAGATCTTTTAATGCGTATTTTATTTGCAAATTCTTCCTGTGTCCAGCCACGAAGCTTTCTTAAATATTTCAGGTTTTGATTGGAGATTGCCATAATAACTAATTTAATTAGCTGCAAAATACTAATTATTTTAGAATTACAAAATACTTTACTAACCTATTTTGGTTAAACCGGAAAAAAGAGGATTTTTGTACAGTATGACAAAAAAAACAAATCCTAAGAAAAGATCTTCTCCCTCAAAACCAAAAGCAACGGTAAAAGAAAAACCAGTTATTCTTGTTACAAATGATGATGGTGTGACAGCTCCGGGAATAAAAAACCTTGTAGAAGCCGTTAGACATCTTGGTAAAATTGTAGTGGTAGCTCCCGACAAACCACAATCGGGAATGGGACATGCCATAACTATCGGGCAACCTTTACGTTTACATAAAATAGATCCACTGTTTGATGATGTAGATACATGGTCTTGTACTGGCACACCGGTTGATTGTGTAAAACTGGCTGTTGACAAAGTTTTGCACCGCAAACCAGACCTATGCTTAAGTGGTATAAATCATGGAGCTAATCACAGTATCAACGTAATCTACTCTGGCACTATGTCTGCCGCAGTAGAGGCGGCAATAGAAAGTATTCCTTCTGCAGGGTTTTCATTGCTTGACTATAGAATTGATGCTGACTTTTCCGGAGCAAGGGAATATGTAACACTTATTGTAGAAAAAATGCTGAAGACAAAGCTTGAAAAGCATACTGTTCTTAATGTAAATATTCCTGCTGTTGCTCC
The DNA here is from genome assembly GCA_024643655.1 of Chitinophagaceae bacterium. Classification (GTDB taxonomy): domain Bacteria; phylum Bacteroidota; class Bacteroidia; order Chitinophagales; family Chitinophagaceae; genus JJ008. The sequence continues at coordinate 12,721 of JAHEMM010000072.1, forward strand.
TGAACTTTTAAAAGGATTTAAAATATGCAAACAGGCTTATGCCAAATATGAGGAAGACTTTATAGAAAGAGATGATCCGCATGGCCGCCATTATTATTGGCTTACAGGCGAATTTGTCAATTTTGATAAAGCAAAAGACACCGATGTTTGGGCTTTGGCAAATAATTATGTTAGTATAGTACCCGTACAATTTGATTTAACGAATTACGTTTTAAAAGCCAAGCTCGAAAAAAGCTGGAAGTAAATCAACACAAACAAACCAATATGTTTCTTACTAAAGATAATCTTCGCCTTGGGTTAGTACTCGGCCTTATTGGCCCATTAATTGGCCTTGTATTAGTTTACTTAATAAAATTTCCGTTATTAAGTTTTAAAGATTTCCTTGAATATTTTATGCATGATAATAGAGTGATCACCAATGTTGGCACTTTTTCACTTTTAGCTAACGCTGTTTTATTTGCGATTTATGTCCATTTCGATAAGTCACAAACTTTTAAAGGCATTTTCATTGTTACACTATTCTATGGCGTTGGTATTTTACTTTTGAAACTTTTTAATTAGAGTATACAAATGATTGGCCCGGCGACTTTATTACAATCATCTTTCGTTGCACAGTTTATCCTGAGGAACGAAGGACACTCTTGTACGTCTGGTAATTCTATTGAGCAAATTCGGATAGCAAGTTATCAGCACAAGCACTCACTAAAAGCAAAGCCATGAAATATTATATAATAGCTGGCGAAGCATCGGGAGACTTACATGGATCAAATCTTATCGCAGCATTAAAAAAAATTAATCCTTCGATTTCCATCCGCTGCTGGGGTGGAGATAAAATGCAGGAAGCTGGTGGTGAATTAGTAAAACACTATGCTGAATTAGCTTTTATGGGTTTTGCAGAAGTGCTCATGAACCTTCGAACTATTTTTCGCAATCTTGCTTTTTGTAAAGAAGATATTTTACAAAACAAACCAGATGCTTTAATTCTGATTGATTATCCTGGTTTTAATTTGCGTATTGCCAAATGGGCTAAGCAGCAAGGGATAAAAGTCATTTATTATATTTCTCCACAGGTTTGGGCATGGAAAGAGAACCGGGTGAAGAATATGAAGCAATGTATTGATAAAATGTTGGTCATTCTACCTTTCGAAAAAGACTACTATAAAAATAAATGGGACTGGGAAGTTGAATATGTTGGACATCCATTGGTAGAAGAAGTAAACAGACGACAATCAGCAGTTGGTATTCCTTCACTTTCTGAAAAAGAAATCATTGCGCTATTACCGGGCAGCAGAAAGCAGGAAATTTTAAAAAAATTACCGGTTATGCTGGAAGTAAGCAAATTATTTCCATCCTACCAATTCATCGTAGCAAAAGCACCCGGCGCAAATGAAGAATTTTATGAGGAACTATTAAAAGCGTATTCAAATGTTTCGTATGTTTCTGATAAAACATACGATCTGTTGATGCAAGCTAAAGCAGCTTTGGTAACGTCGGGTACTGCAACACTGGAAACGGCTTTGTTTGGTGTTCCAGAAGTCGTTTGCTACAAGGGCTCATATTTATCTTATCAAATTGGTAAACGTTTGGTAAATGTAAAATACATTTCGTTGGTAAATCTCATCATGGATAAGTTAGTAGTAAAAGAACTAATTCAAAATAACTTTACAGTTGATGCGGTAAAAAATGAATTACAGGATTTGCTTACCAATAAAGATAGAAAAGAGCATCTTCAAAAAAACTACGACGCACTTAAGAAACTACTAAGTGAAGGAGGCAATGCTTCTCAAAAAGCTGCTACTATTATTTGTGAATATTTAGCTCAATAATTTAATAGCCAGAATAATCAGGCAGATCAAAAAAATAAATATGCTGATGCGATTTATCCCATGCATATAACCAATCCATTTGTCTTTCGGACGATTTGGATCTTTCTTTTTCAGATATAGGTATTCAGCTATTTGATTCCAGACTCCCATGTCAACAAAGTTAAAACTCATAAACATAGGTTAGAACTATTTTTAAGGATAGCAATAAGTTGCTTTTATATCTGTTTGTAAGAAGCCTTGAATCCCCTATTTTTGCTGCCCGCAAAAGGGGGTTTAGCTCAGCTGGCTAGAGCGTTTGCATGGCATGCAAAAGGTCACCGGTTCGACTCCGGTAACCTCCACAAAAAAAGGGCTCGTAAATTGCGGGCCTTTTAATTTACCATTTGCTGTTTTTTTTCTTTGCTGATTTTAGTAGACCCTCTTATTAGCATTTCTGTCGACAATACCTTAGTTTCAAAATCAGTAACGGGTCGCTTACTTTCAATTAACTGAATTAGTAAATTAGTGGCCACTTCTCCCATTTCAAATGCCGGTTGTCTGATCACCGATAATGAAGGTTCAATTAACTCTGCCAGATCTGAATTAGAAAAACCCATTAAACCTATATCGT
>JAHEMM010000147.1 GCA_024643655.1 Chitinophagaceae bacterium
GAACTCACTGCTGGCATTGCGCATGAAATTCAGAACCCACTAAACTTTATCAATAATTTCAGTGAGGTAAATGAAGAGCTGCTTACTGAAATGAAAGAAGAATTGAATAAAGGAAATGTAGAAGACGCTAATGCAATTGCCAATGATGCAATCGAGAATCAACAAAAGATTTTACACCATGGAAAAAGAGCAGATGCCATCGTAAAAGGTATGCTGCAACATAGCAGAAGCAGCAATGGAACAAAAGAACCAACGGATATCAATGCATTGTGCGATGAATATCTGAGATTGAGTTATCATGGATTAAGAGCTAAGGACAAATTTTTTAATGCTACTATGAAAACGGATTTTGATTCATCCATTGGTAACATCGATATTATACCGCAGGATATTGGCAGGGTTATGCTTAATCTCATAAACAATGCGTTTTATGCAGTAGACGAAAAAAAGAATCAACAAACAAATAGTGATTATGAGCCAACTGTAATGGTGAGTACCATAAAAAATGGCGACAAAATAGAAGTGCAGGTAAAAGATAACGGTAACGGTATTCCTCAAAAAGTGTTAGATAAAATCTTTCAACCCTTTTTCACCACCAAGCCCACCGGACAAGGAACTGGTTTGGGTTTATCTTTAAGCTACGATATTGTGAAAGCACATGGTGGAGAGCTTAGAGTAGAAACAAAGGATGGTGAGGGGAGTATTTTATTAATAGAATTACCTATAATGTAAATAGATGGTTAGAAATAATTTATTGATAGTAATTTTTCTTGCAGGTTTGTTTGCAGCTTGTTCAGCTAACAAAGAGAAAATAATAACGCCTGAATCAACAAAGCCATTGGGTCGTGTTATTAAAGATCGTATTCCCCAACCTGTTGTTTTATCGCTTACTGGCGCCAATGCTCCAAAAGTTGTAAAAGCCCGTAGTCCGGAAATTGTACCACTTCAGTATACTAACGGTGAAGGTGCTCCCATTTTTACGAATTATTCGGTGGTAGATGGGCTGATACAAAATTATGTATCATCAGCTATCCAGGACAAGGAAGGTAATATGTGGTTTGCTACTTTAGGGGGGCTTAGTAAATATGATGGCACAAAATTTTATAACTATTCTACAAGTAATGGGCTGGTGTCTGATTTTATATTGAAGTTATTTGTCGATAGTAAAAATAATATCTGGGTAGGAACGTATGAAGGTTTAAATATATTTGACGGTAAATCATTCACCACCTTACAACTGCAAAAAGAAGACAAAAATAGCAGGCCTGAAATAAGAGATATTGTTGAAGATAAGAATGGAAACATCTGGATAGCCAGTAAAAATGGGCTTTATCAATACAAAAATGCAGCCTTTGAAAGTTATACCACAAAAGAAGGATTGGCAGATAATTGGATTAATAAAATTATTCAGGATAAAAAGGGTAATCTGCTATTCTCCACTCAAAAAGGAATAACTATTTATGATGGAAAAACATTTAATCCTTATACAGCTATACCGGTGAATGAAGGGAGCTTTCCTTCCTTATTGCTTTGTGATGCTAAGGGCGATATTTGGTTTAAAAATAAAAGTGGAGAATTGAGCCGCTTTAATGGAAGTCAAATAACAACCTACACAGCAAAAGAGGGCTTTGTAGGTGGAATGTCTGCTTATGAATTACTTGAAGACAGGCAAGGTAATTATTGGATTGCCACTGGAATATCAGGTCTTTCAAGGTTTGACGGGGTAAGCTTTATAAACTATACATCAAAATCTGGTTTACCTTCTGATAATATAATATCATTAACATTGGATAATGATGGAAATATTTGGACTAGTACACAAAACGGAGTTTCTAAAATAAGTTACACCTGGCTAAACTATCTCGATGTACCTGAAACTATAAAAGCCAATAATTTTTTTATTGACAAATTGGGAACTACTTGGATAGTAAACCGGAGTAAAGGAGTTGGAAAATATACAAATAGTCATATAGCGTTTTATGGCAAGGAGTTAACATCTTCTGATGATTTTTTTAGGGATGGTTTTGCTGATGATAAAGGCAATATCTGGTTTACTGTTCGTAATGAAAAAAATCGAACAGGTGTACTAGTAAAATTTGATGGTATTGCTTACTCAATATATAGCAAAGAGCAGGGTGTTTCGATTGGCAATACTAATAAGATTTATAAAGATAAAAGCGGTAATGTTTGGGGAGTTGGCAACCAGGGCGCAATAAAAATTAATGAAACTGCAGCTACAAATTATGAAATAGGATTGGATGTGTTAGGCGGGTGTACTACTTTTTTTGTAGATAGCGTACAGCAGTATTGGTTTGGTACCAGCGACTCGGGAGTAATAAAATATGATGGCAAAAGTATAATAGCATTTGATACCCGGGATGGTATACCCAACAATTTTATCAATCAAATTGCTCAGGATCCATTAGGAAATATCTGGTTGGCGACTGATAGAGGAGCAGCCAAATTTGACGGTCAAAAATTTACTGCATATAGTGCTTTAGATGGCCTGGAAAATGCTGTTTCTGGAGTTATAATGGATTCAATAAATAATTCAATTTGGTTTGGCACTGTTATGGGTCTGGTTTCGTTAAAATATGATCAGATAGAGAATGAAAAACCTGAATTTCAACATTTCAATGAAAAAACCGGGTTTCAATTAGGCTTTCTTAATCCAGAAGGCCTTTTAATAGATAAGGAAGGCTTCATTTGGGGCAGTTCACTTTTTAATAATACAAGTGGATTTTTCAGATTTGATTATAAATCATTTAAAGATAGTAAGGCTGCTACACCTCGTATAAAAAATATCCGGGTGGATAATAAAAATATTAGTTGGCAAAATTTAGCTGGAATAAAAAAACAGCAAAACACTAATGATAGTTTGTCATCATTAAATGAAATGGTAATGAAGTTTGGAAAATCATTATCAGGGAAAGAGTTGAAATCCATGCTGGCAAAATATAGTAAGATCAAATTTGATAGTGTTATATCATCTGATTTTATTCCGGTGAATCTGGTGCTTCCATATAAGAATAATAATATCAGTTTTGAATTTGCTTCTATATCGCCAGGTTTTGATAAGTCTACTCAGTATCAATATAAATTAGAAGGTTACGATAAGGAATGGAGTCTTCTAAGTGCAAAAACAGAAGCAGTTTTTGGAAACATGAAGGAAGGGAAATATACTTTTCAGGTAAAAGCCCAGAATGCGTTTGGTAACTGGAGCGAAATGAGTTATACTTTTAAAGTAAGACCTCCCTGGCACCGGACATGGTGGGCTTATTCATTGTATATATTGACGTTGTTATTATTTTTTTGGAGGGCACACCATTATCAAAAATCAAAAACCATCCGTAAAGAAAGAGAAAGAACGCAACAAAAGGAGTTGGAACAGGCAAAAGAAATAGAAAAAGCTTACAAAGAATTGCAGGCAACACAACAGCAATTAATACAATCAGAAAAAATGGCAAGCCTTGGAGAATTGACAGCTGGTATTGCACATGAAATTCAAAATCCATTAAACTTCGTCAATAATTTCAGTGAGGTAAGTAATGAGTTGCTTGAGGAAATACTGGACGAAGTTGCAAATGGAAATTATGAAGAAGTAAAAGAAATACTGAATGATGTAAAACAGAATCTTGAAAAGATAAATCATCATGGCAAAAGAGCTGATGGCATCGTAAAAGGAATGCTTCAACATAGCAGAAGCAGTAGCGGAAAAAAAGAACCTACAAACATTAATGCATTATGTGATGAATATTTACGATTGAGTTATCATGGTTTGAGGGCAAAGGATAAATCATTCAATGCTGACTTTAAAACAGACTTCGATAACAGTATTGGAGAAATAAATGTAGTTCCTCAGGATATTGGAAGAGTAATGCTTAACTTAATCAACAATGCTTTTTATGCAGTTACAGAAAAGAAAAAGTCTGGTATTGATGCCCGCCTGCCGGACGGGCAGGAATATGAATC
>JAHEMM010000073.1:0-4581 GCA_024643655.1 Chitinophagaceae bacterium
TACTGTAACGTCTGATCCTTTTGCAAGAAAAACCGAATGCGGTTTACAATGTACTAAATAGGGCACAAATTCCTTACCGTAAAGATGCTCTATATCACAATCAATAGCATAATCTGCTACAGGATATACTTCCCACCGGGGATGATTCACAGAATATTCAATAATAGTTGAATTGGAAAGCTTATTATACCCATAATAATGTTCAAAAATAAACTCTTCTTCAGAACCGTTTTCTATTGATTGAGAAGTGGAGGAAGCTGAAATTTTTAAAACATTTTTATGCTGACCTCTTTTTTGCCAGCTATATTCAACATCAATTTTACCATTAGCTTCCAAAATTCTATGATCCATCTTAGCGGTGCTATAATGCTCATTATAAAGAAGGTTTGCCATTGTAGCAACAATAGGTAATGGAACAATTTCAGAAACGAAACCTACTCCTCTTTTCCATTGATGGCCATCAAACCTTTTGATATAATAACGCAGATTTGCTTCTTCAAAATTGATATGCCAGGGCCATTTTATTCCCAATACTTTGGTATCATTAAAAAGGAACCCAACAATACTAACCAGTGCCTTGCCATTAAATAAATCTACTTCCGTACCGGGAGGAACATGCTTCTCAAGAATTTTTGGATCGATTGCATAATTGAACATTGCAAGATATTCCCACCTGGCTGATAAAAATCTATTCTTACCCATTATCTGCAATTTTTTCAATTTTTATATTGGGTTTAGCATACGTAAAACGATTCAATGGCTGGGTACTATAATAACTATCTATGCCATTACTACAAACCGTTTCAGCTTTGTGCAAATCGATAAACCCGTCTGGCAATAAAAGATCATCCGCTAAATAAATGGATTGAATTTTTCCAATCACTAAAAAAGTGTCATTCATTTGAATAGGGACAATTTCCTGTAAAGTCAAAGCATATTTGACCTTACTTTCTTTTACAAATGGTGCAGAAAATGTATCGATATATTCGACTGATAAACCTACCTCTTCAAATTCGGAAACTCCTGTTGGATACTTAGCACTTGTTTGATGTGCTTTTTCTAAATAAAAGGGAGCTATATGATTGATTGTATAACAGCCTGTTGCTTCAATATTTGCCAATGTATGAGGAGCTGCTTTTCTTGGACGATTGATATAACCTACTAAAGCAGGATTTGATCCAATATGAACAATACTACTAAAAACACCAAGATTGGTTTGCCCTGACTTATCTGCAGAACCAATCAAACTAACCGATTTAAACCCGGTAATACTATTTATTACATTGGCCCGGTAAAACCGCTCCCAGGTATTAAAATCTGCTTCTTTGTAGCTAATCATAAAATTATTTTACAAAAATCTAAACAATTTATACAACTGAATGTTCTGTAATAGAACAAAATTATTTAACGATCATTTTAAAGTGAACTAAACAGCAACTATCAGTTCATAGCTAAACTAAAAACCATGTTCTCCAAATTTAAAGTTTCAGAAATATTAATATTCGTGATGGTTATTGTACTTATTATAATAGCTGAATATTATTATGTAATAGTAAAAGATCCGCAAAGAGCGATATTCATTGGACTTTGGCCTCCAACTATTCTTGGCATCTTAAATTTTATCAACTTAAAAAAGAAATAAGATGTTAGCAGAAAATATTGACATTCTCGTTCTTACCACCATTATCGTATTACTTTTCTTAATTTTTATTATTGCAACATTTAAGGAAATGGCAGAAGCTGGTAAGAAGCCTTTTAAAGGAGGAAAAGAAAAAAGTATAAGAGCTGTGATGATTGAAAATATTGGTAAAATATTCACTGACGAAAGTATTGAACCCATGGAGAAGCAGAAGTTAATGGACTTGATGAAAAAAAACATGGCTGAACTTGACGAAGAAGAATAAATAAGGGTATAGTAAAACTTATGAAACAATCAGCATCGAAAAATTATTTAATCATTGGTGGATCTACCGGCATTGGCAATGAGTTAGCCAGATTACTAAGTGAAAACAATAACGTTTTTGCTACTTATTATCAAACAGATGTTACCAATCAAAGCAATAACAACCTTTCCTTTCATTACTATAATTCGTTAGAAGAAAACCCCAACTTTAATTTTTTGACTGATAAAATTGATGGCTTAGTGTATTGCCCTGGGTCAATTAACCTGAAACCCTTTGCCCGAATTTCTACGAAAGATTTTATAGATGATTACAAACTTAATGTAGCAGGTGCCATACAAACGATACAACAAGTCTTACCAAAACTAAAAGCATCTGGTAGTGCTTCCATTGTTTTGTTTTCCACCGTTGCAGTACAGCAAGGTTTCAACTTCCATTCAATTGTGGCTTCATCAAAAGGTGCTATAGAAGGACTTACCAAAGCACTTGCTGCTGAACTTTCTCCAACCATCCGGGTAAATTGTATTGCCCCATCAATTACCGATACACCACTCAGTGCTTCTTTGTTAAATACAGATGCAAAAAAAGAAGCCAATGCATCCCGACATCCGCTAAAAAGAGTAGGAAGTCCTTTGGACATTGCAAATCTTGCCGCTTTCCTATTATCTGAAGAATCCTCCTGGATCACCGGTCAGATAATGGCCGTAGATGGTGGTATGTCTTCAATCAAATAACTAAGCCTTATTATTTTTTCAGCTTTCACTTTAAAGCTAACAGTTTTATTGAGCTGGTACTATTATTTTAGAGTTAGAAATTGAATAACTTTATATAAGTACAATTAAATATTATGGAAATTCCTGATTATTATAAAATATTAGCCATAGGAAAAGAAGCAAGCCCGGAAGAAATTAAAAAAGCATATAGAAAACTTGCAAGGAAATTTCATCCTGATCTGAATCCCAATGATAAAGATGCACACAAAAAATTTCAGGAGATAAATGAAGCAAACGAAGTATTAAGCGATCCAGAAAAAAGAAATAAATACGATAAGTATGGTAAAGACTGGCAGCATGCTGAGCAATTCGAACAACAAAGGAAATCACAACAAAGAGCCAGAACTTCAGGGGCTCAACCTTTTTCAGAAGGAAATTCTCAGGATTTTTCAAGCTTTTTTGAATCCATGTTTGGAAGCGGGTATAGTCAACAAACAAAATTTCGGGGTCAGGACATTACAGCTGAGTTAAAACTGAATCTGTCTGATATTATGAAAACACATAAGCAGACATTTACAATCAACGGAAAAAACATTCGTATAACAATACCTGCCGGTGCAGAAAACGGGCAAACAATAAAACTAAATGGATATGGAGGCCAGGGAGTTAATGGTGGCCCTTCTGGTGATCTGTATATTAGTTTTTCAATTCCAATTCATCCTGTTTACAAACGATCGGGTAATGATTTGTTTATCACAACTCCAGTCAATCTTTATACAGCTTTACTTGGTGGAGAAAAAATTATTGATACACTGGAAGGAAAAGTGAAACTAAATGTAGCTCCGGAAACACAAAATGGAACGACGGTCAGATTAAAGGGAAAAGGTGTCCCTGTTTATAAAAAAGAAGGGGAACATGGCGACCTCTATGTTACCTATGAAATAAAACTACCCACTAATCTTACAGAAAAGGAGAAAGAGTTATTTACTGAATTATCAAAACTTAAATAAACATATTTTATGCAAACAGATACAATGATACCAGTGCATGAATTTTGTATTCATCATAAATTAGAACAATCGTTCATCTTTGCGCTTAAAGAATCTGGCTTAATCGAAGTAACGATGACACAAGAAAACTATTGTATTCCTGTAGATCAGCTACCACAACTTGAAAAAATAATTCGTTTATATGAATTGGATATTAATCTTGAAGGCATTGAAACAATTACTCATTTATTAGATCGTATCAGCCAACAGGAACAACGGATCGTAGAACTTTCCAATCAATTAAATAGATATCAATCCGATGAATAAATAAATGATGGAGAATCAAACCTACATGATTTATTCGCTTTGGAAAACACTCAGTTTACATCCATTTTGATAGAAATCCTTTAAACTCTTGCCGCAACTCATTAAAAACTTTTTCAAACGACTCTACCTGCTCCTGTAATTTACTGTGCTCATCTAAACCCGATGATTTCATTTTACCAGCATGAGCCTGCGCTTCGGTTGCTACTTCTTTATCATGCAAACGAATATCATGTTGCAGTTGGTCGATATTATCCCGTTGAACAATAAATTGGTTTTGAAAATGTTCTACTTCGGCCATCATTTCTTTACCATTATTTTTTTTCACAATCTCAAGCAATCTATTTTGCATTATATCAATCTCTGCATCATAAAACTCAAGCCCTTTAAGCCACTCTGAATGATTGATACCGCAATGATTAATAGTCGTATAAGTCATAATTAAATTTTAAATGATAATAATTAAACTAACAGCTTAAATATCACAGAAAAATTTATAGCACAAGATGATAAATCTCAGGAAATGAAATGACAGATTTCATATCATAATACAACGCTGGCAGGTATTATTGCTATATGTATCAAACAATAATATCAATTTTCTAAATTATTAATTACATCAGTTTTTTTCATTTTTTGAAATAGCAGATTATG
>JAHEMM010000073.1:4681-10161 GCA_024643655.1 Chitinophagaceae bacterium
AGCAGATTATGCTACCACGTATCATTCTTTGTATTTGCTTTCCTGATAAATATTATTAACTTGTATGATCAGCAATTTCCATATTTTACTATTCATCATATAGCATATTCGCCATGAGAAAAGATATGTTACTTTTTTTACTTGTAATTCTTTTATCCTGTAATAAAAAAGTAGAAAAAACAAGTCCGGTAGAAGAAAGTATTACTGAATCTGTCTATGCATCAGGTATCGTTAAAAGTAAAAACCAATACCAGGTTTTTTCGACAGTTAATGGATTAGTTAAAGAGGTTTTAGTGACAGAAGGAGATATAGTGAAAAAAGGAGATGCCATTATTCGGATTGCTGATATAACTGCACAACTCAATAAGGAAAATGCACAAATTGCAGCAGACTATTCTTCTGTTACAGCCAATGCGGATAAATTAAATAACGCAAGGATAGAAATTGAGAATGCAAAGTCAAAAATGGACAATGATGCATCATTGGCAAAAAGGCAACGAAATCTCTGGGAACAGGGAATTGGTACCCGAAATGAAATGGACCAACGGGAACTGGCTTACAAAAATTCAACTAATGCCTTTGAAGCAGCCAAACTTCGATTCGCTGATTTGCAAAAGCAAATAAGCCTTCAGGCTAAACAATCACAAAAAAATCTTCAACTATCTAATAATACGATTAACGATTTCATCGTAAAAAGCGAAAGAGACGGCAAAGTTTATAATATATTAAAAGAAAAAGGCGAAATGGTAAATACACAAACCCCTGTAGCAATTGTGGGTGACGCCAGCAGTTTCATACTTGAGTTACAAGTAGATGAATATGACATTGCAAGAATTAAACCGGGGCAAAAAGTATTACTCAGCATGGACAGTTATAAGGGAGAAGTGTTTGAAGCACAAGTGTTAAAAATAAATCCCCTTATGAATACGCAGTCAAAATCATTTACAATTGAGGCGATTTTTATTACACCGCCTGCTAAATTATATCCCAACCTCACTACTGAGGCAAATATCATTATAGCAGTAAAAGAAAAAGCACTCACAATTCCTCGAAGTTATTTACTCGATGACACTTATGTTCTTTTACCGAATGATGAAAAAAGAAAAGTAACCATTGGCCTAAAAGATTATCAAAAGGTAGAGATCCTTAAGGGCATAACTGCAAAGGATATTCTTATAAAACCCGACTAGTGAATAACTCTCTCATCATAAATATTGCCCGATCATTATTATTGGCCAGGTGGCGTCAAACACTCATTGCCGCAATCGGTGTCACTTTCAGTATTACCATGTTTATCACTTTACTCAGTTTTATGGCTGGATTAAATAAGTTATTGGATGGATTAATACTTAATAGGACACCGCACATAAGATTGTTCAATGAAGTACAACCAAACAGTCTCCAACCAATAAATGAATCTAAAGAGTATAAAACCAGTTATAATTTTATAAGTTCTATAAAGTCAGGTGGCAGCAGACAGGAAATTTATAATAGTGGTGCTATAATGAATGCATTAAAAAAAGACAGCCGGGTTTTGGGCTATTCTCCAAAGCTTACTGCGCAGGTTTTTTTCAATGATGGTGCTATTGATATTACGGGCATTGTAAATGGTATTGATGTATTAGAAGAAAGCAGGTTATTTCATTTTAAAGATTATATTACTGAGGGTTCAGCAACTGATATCAGCAAGGTTTCCAACAGTATTATACTCGGAAAAGGATTAGCAGAAAAATTATTAGCCGACATTGGAGATGTTTTACAGTTAACTACTGCAAAGGGTGAACAGTTCTCTTTGAAAGTTGTCGGTTATTTTCAATCAGGTGTTCAGGATTTTGACAAAGTACAGAGTTATGCATCTGTAAGTACTGTACAGAAATTATTGGGCAAACCAGGGAATTACATTACCGATATACAAATCCGATTAAAAGATATGGCCATGGCACCATCAATGGCTAAAGAATTTGAAACAAAATTTGAAGCCGACGCAGAAGATATACAAACAGCCAATGCACAATTTGAAACAGGCAGTTCTATTCGAACGCTTATATCCTATGCTGTAGGTATTACGTTGCTCATAGTCGCTGGTTTTGGCATCTACAATATCCTAAATATGATGATCTATGAAAAAATGGATTCAATTGCCATCTTAAAAGCCACAGGTTTTTCAGGTAATGATGTAAAAAGAATATTCATTTTTATCGCCCTGAGCATTGGTCTTTTTGGAGGAATTCTTGGTCTTTTTTTCGGCTTTGGATTATCATCTGTAATTGACCAGATCCCTTTTAAAACAGCATCGCTACCTACTATCAAAACCTATCCTGTCGATTACAATCCGGCATTCTATTTAATTGGTATTATTTTTTCATTGATCACCACTTCTTTTGCCGGTTGGTTTCCGGCACGAAAAGCCAGTAAGGTAGATCCTGTTGAAATCATCAGAGGAAAGTAATTATGACTGAACTTATACTACAGGCAAAACACATTTATAAAAGCTTTCATGATCCCATTAAAGTACAGGTATTAACAGATATCAACTTTTCTGTATCAAAAGGAGAGTTTGTTTCAGTTACAGGGAAATCTGGCTGTGGCAAATCAACCTTACTATACATACTCTCCACAATGGATACTGATTATGAAGGTGAATTATTAATTGATAATATACTCATGACCGGGAAAAAAGAAGCTATGCTTGCCCGTGTCCGCAATGAAAAAATTGGTTTTGTATTCCAGTTTCATTACCTGCTTAACGAATTTTCTGTATTAAAAAACGTAATGCTGCCTGGTTTGAAACTAAACAAGTTTTCTGCAGCAGAAGTAGAGCACAGAGCCATGGAAAAGTTAAAAATGCTCGATATTGAAAAACTGGCTTTAAAAAATGCCAACCTCATTTCCGGTGGCGAAAAACAGCGAGTTGCAATTGCCCGTGCATTGATCAACGACCCGCACATCATAATGGGTGATGAGCCTACAGGCAACCTCGATAAAAAAAATAGTGATAAAGTATTTGAAATTTTCAATCGGTTAACTAATGAATTCAACCAGACATTATTAATAGTAACACATGATCAGAGTTTTGCAGAGAGAACACACCGAATAATTGAAATGGAAGATGGCAAGGTTATTTCAAACTGATTTCGTTTACTACAATGATAAATATTCTACAGCGAAATCACTCTCCCATCCTGTAGTGTAGTTGCTCCTTTTTCAAATAATTCTTTTAGTTTCATCAGGTTTTCACCAACTGCTTTTTGCGGTTTTTTACTTAACCATTTACCAATAAAATTGGGTACCCGCGGTGCTAATTCAAAATAATCATTTATACAACATCCGTTTTCAGTTGTTGAAAAACTAAATTTCCTTTTAAATGTAATGGCTGATTTTTTAGTTGACGAAATCTCTAAATATTCATTTTCTTTAAATCCGGAAATTGTAAAGTATTGCTCATCCGCTTTTCTTATCTGATGGTAGGTAGACCCTATAACCGGATTACCCTCTCCGATCTTGCGAACCGTTTTTAAATAATAATTCCACTTTGGAAAATTTTCAGGAGCTGCTAAAAAGTTAAATACTTTTTCTAAAGGCGCATTGATAATAATTGAATTTCGCAGAACAATCATATTCAAATATACTTCATCTGTTTTTTTATAAATTATATTGAAACTAAGATGCCAGAATAATCAACTACCTTGCTTCTTTATAAGAACCTATGAATGACATTCAATTTGACACCCTGATCGATAGTTACTTAACAAATAAAGTAGGAATTGATAAAGCATTTTTATCAGAAAAGCTATCGAAAGGTTTGCAACAAAACATAATACAACTCGAATTAGACAAAACAATGACCCATGCGGGTATTGGTAATGCAAAATTGAAAGACAGCAACCAAAAAATGCGAGGCGATAAAATTGCCTGGTTGGATAAAACCAATAATAATGCTTTCGAACAAGAGTTCTTAGCAATAGCTGAAGAATTTATTACTCACTTGAATAACACTTGTTACACAGGGATTAATAGCTATGAATTTCATTATGCTGTGTATGAAAAAGGGAGTTTTTACAAAAAGCATAAAGATCAATTCAAAACAGATAACAATAGAAAATTTTCTTTTATTAATTATTTAAATGACGATTGGTTGGAAGCAGATGGAGGACAGCTATGTTTATACCAGAACGATGAAATAGAAAAAATTCAACCGCATGCAAAAACTGCTGTATTCTTTAAAAGTGATGAAATGGAACATGAAGTAATGCTCTGTAATCGAAGCAGAATGAGTATTAGCGGATGGCTAAAAAGGATATAGACAAATAATTTATTTTAAACTGAGGACTAAAAAAAGGCACACTATTTTCTTTCTGCAAGAAAAATAAATATCTTATAATAGAATCTCTAAGTCTATTTCTTAAAATTTACAAACTAACTTTTTTCACTTGCTTTGTTTTTCTGCTCTCCTCCGCCATAAAACCCATGATATGACTTTCTATAGATGCATCAATAGTAGAAGTCAGTAATGCTGGATTTTTTTGCGATACAGCATTAATCCAGTTGGTTACCAAACGCCAGTCACCACCTCCATGTCCATCAGACTCTTGTTTCCATTCTGTTTTTTTGCCCGTTAAAAAATCAGTCATTGTAAAGGAAGTCATATCGCCAACCACATCGCCAAGGCTTCCCATTACTCTTGTTCTTCTACCATGATAAGAGGTAAATGCTTCCATTGAAAAAGAAGCAGTCAATCCCCCTTCAAACAAAATATTGGTAGTGTAATGATCCGGCTGATCATTATCCATATCATAGACACAACGGCCATAGTTCGTAGTTTTTAATTGCTCCAGCACATAAGCGGCTTGTTTATCTTTTTCTTCAGGTAGATCAAATACATAGTTGTATTCCCTTTTCCGATGATAAATATTCAGTGCAGAGTATGGGCAACTTTGTTCTACTTTACAACCATCCGTGCAGCGGGCAGTGCTTCCTTTTGGTGCATTCTTTTTAGTAAACCATTGCAAGCTTCCAAAAGCCTGTATATGGCTGCAGGGTTTATTCACCATCCATCTTAATATATCAAGATCATGACAAGACTTTGCCAAAATAATCGGTGTTGTTTTTTTACTGTTATGCCAGTTGCCCCTTACATAGGAATGGCTCATGTGGATATGTTGTATCGGCTCAAAATGTTGCAGGCTTACTACTTCTCCCAATACACCACTTTGTATAATTTCTTTCAACTTCACAAAATAAGGTGCATAACGAAGTACATGGCATACAGCCACAATACGTCCCGTCTTTTTTGATAATGCCAAAATATCCCGGCATTCTTTTTCACTTGGTGATATTGGTTTTTCCAATAGCACATCATATCCCATTTGTAATGCTTGCATACATGGCCCATAGTGCAGATCATCAGGAGTAGAAATTATAATAGCATCTGCAAATTTTGGTTTTTTAAATACATCCTCCCAGGTAGTGAACCGATTTTC
>JAHEMM010000073.1:10261-15100 GCA_024643655.1 Chitinophagaceae bacterium
ATATTTTTAACCCGTTGTACTATTTTACCTTCTTTAATAGAAAGAAATAAAAAAACGATTGCAATAATACTTAACAGCAAAATAGAAATAATTGAGTCCTCAATTCCATAAGCTGTTCCTGTTAAAATTTTCGGGCCAGTAAATGTTGATTTAAAAATAGTTCCAACATCGTCAAGACCTGATAAATCAGAACCTTAAAAGGGCTGTGCAAAATTCCTAACGAGGTGAAAAGCAAAAGGTAGCCAGATTCTTTTGGTATAGGCATACATAATGCCATGTGTAAAACCAAAAATCAATCCGAGTATAAAAGATAAAAGAGTTGCATTGCTATTAATTGTTTATCCCGATGTATTGAGAAGAACATCTACCAAGACAGATAGATAGCATCTTACTCATGAATAGCCAATACCGGAACTTTATTATTATAAAGCAGCTTTTTAGTATGTAGCGTCTTAAACAACTTTCCAAAAAAATTATGGTATTTAGGGGCAATAGCTATCATATCTATATTTTGACTCTTTGACAATGCTTCAACTGCTTCATGAAAATCATACAGATTCATAAAATAAAACGACGGATCAAATTCCACCAACAAGGCCTCCATCTTTTCTTTTTCTTTATTATATTTTTCAGTTGGCGATATATAATGATCTGGATCTACATTTAAAACATGTATGGCCGGTTTAAAATAGCCCAGTACGTTTTTAAGTGTAAGCAAGCTCGGAGTTTCTTCCACAAATCTTAGCTCAGAAGTTATCAGTGCATTTGAAATGCCGGTATAAACTGCGTTTTCAGGAATAATCAAAATCGGGCATATTTCCTGTTCGCACATTAATAAAACATTGCTTCCAGAAAAACGCTGTATTGCAGTTGATTTTTCTTTAATCCCCATTACAATCATAAATGCCTTTTTTGCAAAAGCAAAAGCAGCCAGCCTTTCAATAAATTTTTCGCCAGAATCAAGTTCAATTTTTACTTTGCAACCAAGGCCGATAAGTTCCTGCTGTAAACTCTTCAAATATTTTTGTGCTGTTTCTTTTTCATTGGCATGATTATAGAAATGATACAATATCAATGTAACATCTTCCTTTGTTTTATACATTTCGGCTGCATAATGCGCTGCATTAAGCGAGGTCAAAGAAAAGTCGAGTGGAATAATTATATATTTCATGTTAATATCATTTTAACGGGCCTAGATATTTGGCCAGATAGTGCATACAAAATCGAGGCATCGTCGAAAATATATGAAATGAGTTTATTAAACAATGATGACTATCATCAATTATAATGATAGTCATCAAACCTTGATTTACAATTTGTTAATGTTACAATATTAAGCAGGACTTAATTTTATCAATAAAATTATATTTACAGAAGTAGCACTATATCTGTAATGCAGAATGAGCATCACAGGTTGATAAAGAGCAGGTAACTCTTTTTTCATCTTAATTTACAAAACATCAACCACGGCGTGCTTCTTTTTTATTAAACACATATATATAAGCGGAATACCTTTAAAAACGAAAAAATGTGAATAATAAAAAAAGTAATTTTGGATTTATCTATCGTAAAATAAAGTAATTTTAATGCTGATTGTAATTACTCTCTCCCCCTCTGAAATGAATATGGTTATCCTGCTCTTTTAGTGATCTGCCCTTTGACTACTTGTCAATATTAATATAATTGGCAGATTTTGATATATGCAAAATTGTATATTATCTATTAACCATATAAAATAAAAAACATGAAACCAAAAATTTTATTAACAGCTGTTGCTGTTCTGCTTTCCACACTCATGTATGCTCAAGAACCAAAACCTGTTCCTGGGCAGTACATTGTAATATTAAAAGAGTCCGCCGCTTCCCCCATTGTTAAAAAACAAAAAAAGAATAATGACAGGGAAAAGAAATTCAATGATAACAAGCCAGAGAGAGAAAAAAATCTGGCCAAAGTAAAATCTGTACAAAATAAGAAAAAAATCAAATCTGCATCAGTATTAAGTGAATATGCAGATGTGGTGGTAGGCTTCTCAGCCAAACTTAGTGATGCTGAAAAAAATGCATTACAAAGTGATGAAGAAGTAGAAGGAGTTTATCAGGATTACTATTTTGATTTGGAACCTGTTGTTGTAGAGGCTAATCCAAAAGATGTTGGTTATATTAAACCAACGCTAATAAACCAGGAAGAAGATTTTGCTAAAACCCTTTCTGGACCTAATTGGCAAACCGACATTGATAACACAGCCAACAATCATGTAAATGAAGCAAAGGCACTTGCATTTGCTCAATATACTCCTTGTGGAATCACAAAAGCAGGAGGATTTGTTGACGGCTCCGGAAAAAGTACATGGATATGGATTTTAGATACAGGTATCAATCTTAGCCATCCCGATCTAAATGTACAGACAAGTTCAACGTTTGCAAAGTCATTTGTTCCTGGACAATCGGTAGAAGACGGTCATGGACACGGTACACATGTAGCTGGTACTGCTGCTGCTAAAAATAATTCGATAGGCGTTGTAGGTGTTTCTGCTGGAGCAAAAGTGGTGCCTGTAAAGGTACTGCCAAATGCTGGTTCCGGACAATGGAGTTGGTTATTATCAGCATTAAATCATGTAGCACAATATGATATTCCCGGAGATGTTATAAATATGAGTTTGGGCGGATATGGTTATTCGAATTGTGAAAATTCATGGGGAGCTTTACGGGATGCTATTAGAAATCTGGGAAATGCTGGTACTCATGTGGTAATGGCAGCTGGTAATGATAATGCAGATGCAAATAGAAACCGTCCAGGATGTATCAATGGCACAAGAGTATATACAGTTGGGGGAATGAGTTGCTCCAATACCTGTTATTCCAATTCAAATTGGAATACAAGTGCAAGTGTTCCTGTTGATTGGGTTGCTGTGGGTGTAAGCGTATATTCAACGTATAAAGGTGGTGGATATAGAACCATGAGTGGTACATCTATGGCATCACCACATGTAGCGGGCATCATACATGCAAGAAATGGTGCACCAATAAGTGCTGGAACAATTTCCTGTAAAGGAAAATCATATAAAATAGCAAGAAGATAAAATTATTGTATACTACAGCCAGTTTGATGCTGGCTGTAGTATTTTTTATTTTTTTAAATTTTAAGAAAAATTATCGTATTTATTTATGTAATTCCTGAATACAAAGCATGTACATTACTGCATACTGAATAATAATTTTTCTTAACACAAAAAACTAATACTATGTTTTATTCTCAAGCAGTACTTTTCAGCCTGATTACTTTATTCCAGGTTTCCTGTTCTTCAACAGGCAATAACAAAGCAAATGAAAAAACAGCCATGGATGTAAATATCAAATGGGAAGTGGTAGCAAAAGGTACGCAGTGTGCCACAAAAGAAGCAAAACAGGTAATTATAAAAGACCAGGTTGCATATGATGCTTTCTGGGCTTCATCCATAGAAAATAATGATATACCCATTGAAAAACCTGCTATAAATTTTTCAGAAAAATGGGTAATTGCCGCTTTCAAGGGTAATGTAAGCAATGGCGGACATGATGTTGAAATAAAAAAAATCGTACAGAAGGATAAAAATACAATCATCACTATTAAACATATTAAGCCGGGACAAGGCTGTATGTCTTCTATGGCAGAAGAATCTCCCTTTTTAATTGCTACCATTAATCATTTAACTACAGATCAAATTAAATTTGAAATAGTACAAGAAGATAAAATTTGTAACTAACTCAAGTTTCTTCGATATCATAATAGCCTTCATTGACACTTCTTATCGGTAAGAAGTGTCAATAATGATGTTCATGCATTTAAATTGATGATTAGGTTTTAATACTTTGAAGTGGCAATGACAATTTCAGAAGTCAACCTTTCATCAAAATGCTGGGTATCAATTAAATTACCGCCTGGCTGCACAACTACACACACGGACAACGGTTTGACACCGTGCACTACGTATTACATTTTTATAACACAAAAAGGGCATTAAAACTCTTGTCTTTTTTTTGGGGAGGGAAACTTGTAGTAGCATTGTAAAAAAATTTTATTAACTTATAGGTATACTAAAATAAAATGATATGAAATGCATTATTCTCATTTTTGCACTGTTTTTAATAAGTTGCAATGGCAGTAGCAAGCAGGAAAGTGAAAAAGAGACGACTTCTGCAAAAAGCCAAAAAAAATCTTGTTTAACTGAAATGACTGACCCGACTACCTGGCTACCACTTACTTCAGCAGCGGAAATATTGAAACTGCCCGAAGAACAAATTGAGCAGAAAGCCTATAAGACAATTTCTTGTAATTACAACTGGAAGTCGGACCGGAAGTACAATATGGAAGTTGGAAAAAACAAAATAGAAATAAATGCAAGAAACTTCATCAGCATCTCAATAAAAAATCTTGATATTGAAATTGAAAAATGGCTGGGCAGATCTTATGTAAAACAAAAAGAGATGTCTTATGCTGAGTATTTTGATAAGTTTAATGGTGCGCCGATGACTAAAGAAGATAAAGCAGAAGTAAATAAACAGATAGATAAAAAGGCAGAGAAAGATGAAGACTTTGATAAACAAAAAGCAGAATTAGCGAAAAACATAGTGGCTTTATCAAAAACAGAGAATTTTACTGAATTAACTGACTTAGGAGACAAGGCCAACTATTATATCCAATTAGCCCCTAATCTCAGGGAATTAAGGCTAGCCGTTTTAAGTGGTAATGTAGTTTTAAATATAACTGTAGATGCATCAGATAATGATGCTGAAGATTTGTCGATTGCAAAAGCAGTGGCTCAAGCTATTATGGCAAGGTGTAAGTAGTTTGAATTTATAA
>JAHEMM010000148.1 GCA_024643655.1 Chitinophagaceae bacterium
ATGGCTGCTCTAAGTCCTGGTTCATATACAGTAACAGTAACCGGTATCGGAGTTGGTACTGGTGCAGTTACTCAAACTAGAGATATCACTTTCACTATCAATCCAGGAACAGGTCCTTCCATTACTGGACAGCCAGCAAGCGTTGCAGTTTGTCCTGGTAGTAATACTTCATTTAGCGTTACTGCAACTGGCACATATCAATGGCAGGTAAGTACGGCAGCTGTACCAACCTTTACGAATATTGGTGGAGCTACAACTTCTACACTTAACCTTACTGCTGTAACAGCGGGTATGAATGGAAATCAATATCGTTGTGTGGTTTCTGGTCAATGCGGTTCTACTAATTCATCAGCAGCTACATTAACTGTAAATACTGCCCCAGCTATTTCAGGACAACCAGCAAATATTGCAGTTTGTTCAGGTAGTTCTGCTTCTTTTATAGTTACAGCTACTGGAACTGCTATAACCTATCAGTGGCAGGTAAGCACTGCAGCTGTACCTGCATTTACAAATATTGGTGGAGCTAATGCTGCTACCTATACTATTCCATCAACAACAGTTTTACAAAATGGTAATCAGTATAGATGTATTGTTTCTGGCACATGTACTCCAGTTGCTACTTCTTTAGCTGCAACTTTAACAGTTAATTCTTCAGTTACTGTAACTGCTAATCCAACGGATAAGACAATTTGTGAAGGAACAGGAACAACCTTTACTGCAGCAGCAAGTGGTACCGGTTTAAACTATCAGTGGGAAGTGAGTACCAACGGAACAACCTGGACAAGCATTTCAAACAATGCAAATTATTCCGGTGCTACTACTCCAACATTAACTTTAACCAATACACCACCGACTTTTAATAATAATTTGTATCGTTGTAATATTACAAGTCCACCATGTACACCGGGAATAACAACAGCTGCAAAACTTACAGTTAATACCTTCCCCGTAATTATTACGCCACCTTCGAATGTTACAATTTGTGAGGGAGGTAATCCATCATTAAGTGTAGTTGCTACTACTGCTGTAGGATCACTTACTTATCAATGGCAGGTGAGTACGAATAACGGAACTTCATGGAGCAATGTAATTGGGGCAACAAGCAGCACATTTAGCCAAACAAATGTACCAGTTGGACAAAACGGTTATCTGTTTAGAGTAGCAGTAACAGCTGGTTGTGGAACTTCTAATTCTGCATCTGCAAGAGTTACTGTGAATGCTTTTCCAGAGGCATCCTTAACAAATATTCCAACAACATTATGTTTATCAGACCCTTCATATTCACTTACGGCGTCCGTAGGTGGTGGAATCTGGAGTGGTCCAGGTGTAACAGGCAGCAGTTTCTCACCAAATGCAGCAGGATTAGGTACTAAATCAATCAACTACACATTGACTAATGCCGGATGTGTAACTACAAAAACTTCTGTCATTCAGGTTAATGAATGTGCAGAACGTCATCGCAGATTATATGAATTTGATGTTGTCAAAGTTTATCCTGTTCCAAATGATGGTCGTTTTAATATTCGTTTATTATCTGATCTTTATAAAACAATGGGAGTAAGAATATTTAATGCTGCTGGACAAGAAGTACATATTAAACAGTTTTCAGGCTTAGCTTATGGAAGCGTTGTATCAATCGATATTTCAGGCATAGCAAAAGGTGTTTATCAGGTATTTATGTACAGTACTGATCTTGGAGATGTTGATACAAAAACACAAAGTATCATAATAGGTAGATAATAGAGTAATACTTTTTCCTTAAACCGTTCCACTTTTAAGTGGAACGGTTTTTTATTTAGAACCATTAGAAAAGGCTTTAACTTTTGTGATTGTAATAGAAAATGAATTTGCCTACCTTTGCGGCCTCAAAAATGAATAAATGATAAGTGTAAAGGATCTGAAATTAGCCTACGGAAAAAGAGTATTATTTGAAGAAGTGAACCTCAACTTCACTAAAGGCAATTGCTATGGTGTAATTGGTGCAAATGGTGCTGGCAAAAGTACTTTTCTAAAGATATTAAGCGGCGAAATTGAACCCAATAAGGGCACTGTAGAAATTACTCCCGGAGAAAGATTAGCCGTATTAAAACAAAACCAGTTTCAGTTTGACGACGAACTTGTGTTGAATACTGTAATGATGGGCCATACCAAGCTTTGGGCCATCGCTAAAGAAAGAGAAACTATTTATGCTTTAGCAGACTTTACAGAAGAAGATGGTATGAGAGCTGGTGAATTGGAAGCTGAGTTTGGAGAAATGGGAGGTTATACTTCTGAAAGCGATGCTGCAACCTTATTAGGGCAATTAGGTGTTACGGAAGAATATCATCAGTCCTTAATGAAAGATATTCCTTCCAACCTTAAAGTGCGGGTATTGCTGGCTCAAGCAATTTTTGGCAACCCGGATATTTTGCTATTGGATGAACCTACCAACGGATTAGATATTGAAACCATAAGTTGGTTAGAGAATTTTTTAGCAGAATATCAAAATGTGGTTTTGGTGGTAAGTCACGACCGTCACTTTCTCGATGCTGTATGTACACATATAACTGATGTTGACCGTCAGAAAATTAAAATATTTACGGGTAACTATTCTTTCTGGTACGAATCTTCTCAATTGATGGCTCGTCAGATTAGCGATAAGAATAAAAAGACAGAAGACAAGCGTCAGGCTTTGATAGATTTCATTGCCCGTTTCAGCGCCAATGCTAGTAAAAGCAAACAAGCTACTTCCAGAAAAAAAGCATTGGAAAAATTATCAATTGAAGAAATTGAACCCAGCTACAGAAAATATCCCGGTATCATTTTTCAACAATTAAGAGAAGTAGGAAATCAGATTCTGAATGTTGAGAAGTTAAAGAAAACTGTTGATGGAAGGGTGCTTTTTAATGATGTAACTTTTACTGTAAATAAAGGTGATAAGATTGCTTTGCTTAGCAGAGATCCGTTGGCGGTCACTGAATTTTTTAATATCATAACGGCAAACTCTACGGCAGATTCAGGTTCTTATGAATGGGGAACAACCGTTACGCATACCTATTTGCCACAGGAGAATAACGAGTTTTTTACTGGCAAAGACAATTTGATGGATTGGTTGCGCCAATATGCTCCCGATCATGAAAAAGATGTTGATGAGCCATTCTTGAGAGGGTTTCTTGGAAAAATGTTATTTAGCGGGGATGATGTTTTGAAAAAGACTGATGTTTTAAGTGGGGGAGAGAAAGTTCGCTGTATGCTTAGCAGGATGATGCTCCAAAGCCCGAATGTTATATTGTTGGATCAGCCAACCAATCACCTTGATTTGGAAAGTATTCAAGCTTTTAACGAACAATGTACAGACTATAAAGGGATCATATTATTAACCAGTCATGACCATACTTTTATGCAAACTGTGGCAAACAGGATTATAGAAATTACTCCAAAAGGTATTATAGATCGGTTGTCAACTTTTGATGAATATCTTGAAGATGAAAGAGTAAAAGCAACAAGAGAAGATTTGTATAAATAAAATAGGCTGTATAAAAAAATAAAAGCTGTCACATTATTTTTAAGTGACAGCTTTTTTATTTGAAAGTGCATTAAAATCCTTTTTTATCAGGATTTGAAGCCATGTTGATCATTGCTGTTAATTCTGCCATTAGTTTGTCATCGCTACCATTAAAGCCAACAGATTTAAAACGAATAGTCCCGTTTTTATCTATTACAAATTTTGTAGGAATACCGTCTACTTTAAATTGTTCTACAACCTTGTTGTCGATGTCGAGTAGAACATCAAATGTATATTTTTTGGATGTAATAAATTCTTGTGCATTTTTATTTTTATCCTCTGCAGTCTCCCAGGTGTCTACAAAAATAAATGCAACGTTCGGGTCATTTTTATACTTGTTCACCATTTTTTGCATACCGGGAAAACTGGCAATACAAGGGCCGCACCAGGTAGCCCAAAAATCAAC
>JAHEMM010000074.1 GCA_024643655.1 Chitinophagaceae bacterium
ATGCTCCAAATTCTAAAAAAACCAAGTATATGATCGATGCGAAAAGCATCAAAATAATGATTCATCTGTTCAAATCTTTTTCGCCACCAGGCAAAATCATTTGCTTGCATTTTTGTCCAATTGTAGGTTGGGAACCCCCAGTTCTGGCCCGCTGCTGTAAAATCATCGGGAGGAGCACCAGCCTGCCATTCCATATGATATAAATCTGGCGCTTCCCATGCATCACAACTAAATCGGGAAATACCAATTGGGATATCCCCTTTTACTATTACTCCTTTTTTATGTGCATATTCTACTGCTTCCTTTAATTGACAATGTAGATGATATTGAATAAAATAAAAAAATGCAACTTCTTTATAAGCCGAGTGTCTTGAAACAAGAAACTTAGCAATTTCAGTTTTTTCAAACACTGCATTCGTTTTCCAGGTGCTGAAATCGGCCGTATTATTCTTGTCTCTTAAATAACAAAAAACAGCGTATACTTCCAGCCATTGGCGGCTGTGTTCAAAAAATTTTTTAAACCCTTCGGATGCTAAACAATCTTTCCCGGCAACTTCGTATAACTCTCTTAAAATTGAAAGCTTATATTTCATTACTTCTTCATAATCCACTACATCCAGTTCATTCAGTTGTTTTTGCTTTTTCTTTAAAGAAACTAATTGATCTGCAAATTCTTCGCCAGCCACTTTATATAAATCGATATACAAAGGATGCAAAGCAAATGCTGAAATAGCTGAATAAGGATAAGAATCTTTCCAGTTATGCAAAGAAATCGTATCATTTACAGGTAAAAGCTGAATCATTTTTATTCCTGCTTTTACTGACCAATCCACCAATAATGTAATATCCGAAAACTCTCCTACTCCAAAACTATTATTGCTTCGAAGGCTAAATACCGGAATTGCTACGCCAGCAGCTTTCCAGGTATTATAGGGAATATGTACAAACCCATCATGTAGTATTACAAGCTTTTTTCGGTTTGCATCCGTATGTAGCACCCGGTCATCGCCAGTTTCAAAACAAACAAATGCATTTTCTTTTACATTGAAAACTCCATATTTATAATTTACTGAAGAGAAGGTATCAGAAAAATTCAACTTTACGATCCACCAATCATCAACTTTAGAAAGTAATCTTGGCTTTTCGGTTGACCATTTCCCTAGTTTTTCATTTTCCCCTATCAAACATATAACTTCATCTTTTTTTAACAACGGTGCTTTCACTTTAAATACATGTGAAAATTTACCATCATGCTGCTTTGCAACTTTCGAAACTTTATTATGCAGTAATACATTTTTAAACGGTGAAGTAAAAAATGCATTTTGAGTATCGCCATTAGCATTCCATACATCGAGCAATTGTATTTTTTCTGTTTCTTTTTTAAGAAAATCAATTTGCCTGTCCTGAAAAATTTCTACTTTTTTACTGCCATCTTTTGTCTGTAAAATATATTTGTAGCTGACTCCTTTTTTGAAATTTTTTCTTTTAACATGAATAGTTACCGTCCAGTAATCCTTGTTTAAATAATTTAAAGGGAGAGATTGGTCAAGGTTATTGTTGCCCAATTCTTCCATATCGCCGGAAATAGACAGGCTCTCACCAAATTGAGTACTATATCGTAAATAAAACTGAATCTTCATTTATTAAGTAGTTCTGATTGCTAAAATATGTGTTCAAGGTACATGTTTCCAAAGTAAGGAAAAAACAGCTTTGGATTGTATTTTTAAATAGAATAAAATTGCAACATAATGGTCAACACAGCAATCACTCCTTTATATAGTCATTGGAAAAAGATCTTCCTTTTTTGCCTTGGCATTTTCATAGGCTCCGCATTTTGTATGAAATGGATGGAAAGTGATTTTTTGTACAATGGAAATCTATTTACAATTATAGGCCTGGAGATTACTTACCCGAAAGAAAAAATAATTGAAATTTTTATTGGAATTGACCCATCTGTAAAATCAATACTAGGTTATCATCTTGCCTTTGATTTTATTTTTATGTTTGGAGTTTATCCAGGTATTGCAACATTATGTATGATGGCCAGAGAAAAAAGAACAAAAGAACTGATTAGAAAAATTTTATTAATTGTCGCTTTATTACAAATTATTGCATTTGGATGCGATATTCTAGAGAATTACTATTTATTAAAATGGTTACAATCACCTGAAATTGGGAACGAGTTTAAATTCTTTCATATCGTTGTTATTATTAAATGGATTTTAGTCATTTCGTCTGCGATATTTGCTATTTTTTGTATTGCATTAAAAAGATCCAGAAAAAGTCTACTTCCTATTTCCTGATTTAAACTTTCAACCTTATTTTTGCACAAATTCTAATTCATGGAACAAACAAAAAGTAATAAAGGTCTTTGGTGGTTAATATTTTTCGCTTCTACTGCTGCATTATTATTTGCCATTTATTCTCATTGGGAGTGGTTGACACTGATTCTTCCATTTCAAACAACATCGTTTGTAAAGGCAATGGACATCATGTAATTTTTTTAATTTTGTTAGTAACTATATAACGTAGCTCTTTGAAAAAGGGGCTATTTTTATGTTTGAAAAAAAACAAATTTTATACCCATTTAAATGTTTAAACATGAAAAAAGCACTTTACATTTTACTTTCATTTTTCCTTCTTAATCTTTTTGTAAACCCGGTTTCGGCTGCTATTATTTTACCAGTAGCAAATAATAGTATTACTCCCGATTCGGTTACAGTTAACGAGGCTGTTACCGCCTTTAAAAATTTGTCAAGAAAAGAAAGAAAAGCAAAGATCAAAGAAGTTAAGAAAGAGATCAAAGCATTTAAAGCAGCCAGAAAAGCTAACAACGAACCAAGTACAAATACATTGTTGCTGGTAATACTTGCCATCTTACTTCCACCGCTTGCTGTGTATTTACATCAGGGGGAAATTAATAGTAAGTTCTGGATAAGCCTGTTACTTACTTTATTATTCTGGTTACCAGGTGTTATTTATGCATTGATAGTTATTCTTGGAAATAATTAATCGTTCGAATACTTTTTAAATAAAAAAATCCCCGATATTTTAAGTATCGGGGATTTTTTATGATTGAGGTGATAATTACTTTACTGATTCCACCAAACTCTTAAAAGTTTCAGGATTGTTCATAGCTAAATCAGCCAATACTTTACGATCTAATTCAATTCCTTTTTGCTGTAATTTATTCATGAACTCAGAATAGGTAATACCTTCTGCACGGGCTGCCGCATTGATACGGGCTATCCATAATGAACGGTATTCTCTCTTCTTCAACTTACGGCCTACAAACATGTAGGTCATACCTTTTTCTACAACGTTTTTAGCAACGGTTAATACATTTTTACGTTTGCCATAGTATCCTTTGGCTTGTTTTAATATTTTTTTGCGGCGGGCTTTAGAAGCTACTGCATTTTTTGAACGAGGCATATCTTAATTTTTTTAATTTTTTGATTTTAGATTTCCGAAATGTAAACTTCATTGAAGCGTTTTAACTTACAATGCTATTACTTTAGACGTAATAAACGTTTTACAAAATCAACATGTGATTTTGCAACAGTTCCGTCGAGTCTCATGTTACGTTTACGTTTTTTGGATTTCTTTGTCAGGATGTGACGCTTGAAAGCTTTCTGATGCATGATCTTTCCGGTGCCTGTCACTTTAAAGCGTTTTTTGGCACTGGAGTTTGTTTTTACTTTAGGCATTTTACCAAGTATTTAATATTACATCTTTGAGG
This sequence comes from Chitinophagaceae bacterium, assembly GCA_024643655.1. Classification (GTDB taxonomy): domain Bacteria; phylum Bacteroidota; class Bacteroidia; order Chitinophagales; family Chitinophagaceae; genus JJ008. The sequence continues at coordinate 3,740 of JAHEMM010000074.1, forward strand.
CATTCTCCACAGGGAGACCTTTTTGGAACCTCTTCAGATAATCTGTTCTTTTAAGAACTACCAAAAGCTGTAAGCAAAGCCTACTTTTTTCGGATTGCAAAGATAAGGGTGAAAATCATTCAGACAATATCTTCTAAAAAGAAAGTGGGACGATCAATAAATTGCCCCACTTTCAATATTTTATACAACCTTCTATATATTAATCCTTAGCATTCAATGCATTATCTATTCTTTTAGATAGATCCTGCAAATGATATTTACTCATCAGATCAGCTGTACCCGCTGCAGCAGCATTTATTTCATTTTTTAATGATGCTAAATGACCTCTAACTACACTTCTTATGTCAGATTTATCAACACTTGAAGATGCATTATTGGTAAAACCACCAATACTCCCTGTAGTGGTTGGTTTTGGAGGATTAACCAATTTACAAAGGATGTTTACATATGATTTTTGAAGATTACGACGATATATATCCACCAGCTTTCTTGCGGATAATTCGGTCATAATACCTTTCTTTAAATCATTTAGTAATTCAGTTATCTGGTATGCATTTACTCCTAAAGTAGCTTCAGCATTCAGCAACTTATTAAGTGTGTTTAAATTAAGTACTCTATTCAAAATATTGTCTTGTAACCCACCAATGAGGGTTAAACCGCTGGTACCAGTTCTTTCAAAAATATCATTCTGAATAAGCCAGCCTGGTGTTGCAAATAATTGCTTGTTTAAAAAATCAACAGCTTCTTTTTGTTTCGCTTCCGAAACTATTTCATAAACCGCTCCTTGCTGCTCAACACTTTTTGGTGTCTCCATGATACCACCAACATACTTTGTAACATGACCAAGGTATCTGGCGAATTGACTTGTAACTTGGCCGTACATTTTATTTAAATCTGAATAATCTTCGTTAGGTTGTTTCGTCCATTGAATAAGATTAGGTACAATACGTTGAAGGTTTTTAATACCGTACATACTTCCCTTCATAGCATCGTCACCAACCTGCTCACTCTGGCTGCGAGGATCATCAGGATTAGATTCATTACCAAACCATAAACGATTATTTTTTAGCTTCTCAATCACCCATTGATTTAAATATGCTTTTTCTTCTTCGGCATCTTTGTATTGTGGGAATAATTTATAACCCCATTCAATAGCCCAGTCGTCATAATCGCCGATACGGGGAAATAAACCACTGCGGCTAATATTATCTTCAGGTTGTGCTACATAGTTAAACCGTGCATAATCCATAATCGACGGGGTATGACCATTTTTTTCAACCCAGTTTTTATTTCTAAGGTTTTCAACTGGCACAGTAGAACTTGAACCATAGTTGTGGCGCAAGCCTAATGTATGACCCACTTCGTGAGAAGAGACAAATCGAATTAACTGACCCATCAAATCATCATCATACACCATTTTTCTTGCTCCCGGATCAACAGCGGCTGTTTGTACAAAATACCAGTCATGAATCAATTCCATTACATTATGATACCAATTGATATGACTTTCCATTATTTCTCCGCTACGTGGATCAGCGATACTTGGTCCACTGGCATTAGCAATGTTCGATGGTTTATATACAATCGCAGAATTGCGGGCATCGTCAAGGCTCCAGGTACTGTCTTCATCTTTGGTAGGAGCCAGTTTTGCCATAACTGCATTTTTAAATCCTGCTTTTTCAAAAGAAGCCTTCCAATCATTCACACCTTGCATTAAATATGGAACCCATTTCTGGGGAGTTGCAGGATCGATATAAAAAATGATAGGCTTTTGAGGTTCCACCAATTCGCCTCTTTTATATTTTTCCATGTCCTCAGGTTTTGGCTCAAGTCTCCATCTTTTAACTAACGTGATATTTTTAACCCCTTGTGGGTTTGCATCAAAATCAGTATAACGCACAGCAAAATAACCTACTCTCGGGTCAAAATATCTTGCCTGCATTGGCACTTTAGGAAGCAATACAAGTGAACTGTTTAATTCCATTGTAAGATTACCTCCTCTTCCACCTCCACCAAATCCACCAGGTAAAGCAGGGGCAGGTCCTTGAGTATAAGTCTTAACCGCCTTAATTTCAATATTTATCGGATAAGAATTAACACTAACAACGTAAGATTTATCATTTTGAACTGCAGCTAAACGAAGACTTGTCTTTAAACTACTATTAAAATGCAATACATCGTTGTCCCCACTTATATAATCAGTCATATCAATAACTACAGTTGTAGAATCGTTCCCAAAAGCTTTGATATCAAAAGAAGAGACGATTGGCTGAATATTTGAATTATTTAGAGAGGTAAACATCGGAGATGTTGAGTCTTTAGAATATTCTGCAAAAGAAATATTTCTTAGAAAAATTTTGTCGTTAGGGCCTTTTTCAAAACGAATTACATTCTCACCGATCTGATCACCACCATAACCAAAAAAGCTACCAGGTGATCGCATTCCTGCTGATGCCTTTGATATTCTATTCACTACTAATAATTCCCTTCCCAATAAAGAATCAGGAATTTCGAAAAAATATTTCTCTTCAATTCTGTGAACTTTAAATAAACCAACATCCGTAACTGCTTTTGAAGTAATTACATCTTTGTAAGCTTTTGGTCCTTTAGAAGCGGCGGTTGCATTCGGCGGTTTTCTAGTTGTATCAGGTTTGTTTCCGCCAGGTTGAGCAAACAAAGAAACTGAGGTCAAAAGGCATAAAATAGTCAGTGAAAATGAAAGGCTTTTAAAATTCATAAATGTCGTTTTTTTTACGGTTGCCAAGATACGTAAACGTATGATACACTTTATTATTTAAGAATAATATTATATCAACGGCCAGAAACAAGTGACAAATGCATGTCTAAATAATAAAAATACCCAACCAAAATTGAAATGGTTGGGTATTCCTATATTAAAATTAATTTAAGATTTCTTTTTTCCCTTTGGAGCAAACATAGCTAACATTCTACGCCCTTCCATTTTAGGCATGTTTTCCAATATTCCTACTTCTGCTAAACGTTCTGCAAACTTTAATAATAATAATTGCCCTCTATCCTGGAATTGTATGGCACGACCTTTAAACTGTACATAGGCTTTAACCTTATTCCCATCTTTTAAGAACTCAACTGCATGTTTTGCTTTAAAATCAAAATCATGATCGTCAGTATTGGGAGTAAATCGTATTTCCTTCACCTCAGAGACTTTGCTTTTAGCTTTCATCTCTTTTTCTTTCCGTTTCTTATCGTATAAAAATTTATTGTAATCAATAATCTTACAAACTGGAGGGTCTACCGTTGGAGAAATTTCGACAAGATCCAACTCCATATCTTGTGCCATTTTAAGGGCCGTTTGTGTGTCAAAAATTCCCGGTTCAACGTTATCACCAACTAATCGAACCTGTGGTACTCTTATAAAATGATTAATGCGGTGTTCTGCTTCTTTACGGGGAGCAAATCTACCTCTGTATCCGCCTTTGTTAAATCCACCACCGCCGGGTTTGTATCCCCCTTGTCCTGATGGTCTGCTGAACCCGCCTCCGGGTTTTTGTGGTACTGCCATTTAGTTTTTTTAGTTAACTCCATTCCTGAAAGGAGTATATATTTTTTGTTTGTAAATACTTCAGTTCAGGTAACTGAAGTTGCATTAAAAATACTCTTTTTAAAATTAATGAATTTAAAAACACAGTTGAATATTATTCCGCACTTCTTTCTTTAACTTCTGCTACAATTTCAGTAATAAATTCACCAACTGGCTTAGCTCCTACATCTCCTTTTCCTTGCCTTCTTACTGATACCATATTTTCATTCATTTCTTTCTCCCCTACAATAAGCATATAAGGCACTTTCAACAATTCTGTATCTCTGATTTTCTTTCCAATTTTTTCATGACGATCATCAACCTCACAACGAATATCCGCTTTTTTCAGTTTATCAGAAACACTTTTTGCATAATCCAGAAACTTATCGCTAATTGGAAGTACTTTAACTTGAACAGGTGCTAACCAGGTTGGAAACTTACCGGCATATTGCTCTAATAGAAATCCGATAAATCGCTCATGTGTACCTAACGGTGCACGGTGAATGATTAATGGTGTCTCTGAAATATTTTCTTCAGAAGTGTATTCTAATTTAAAACTTCTTCCCTGTGAAAAATCGACCTGATTTGTAGCCAATGTAAATTCTCTACCAATTGCACTATATATCTGCACATCAATTTTAGGTCCGTAAAAAGCAGCTTCATCCTGCACTTCCACAAAAGGAATTCCAGATTCAGTTAGCACATTTCTTACCATTGTCTCTGTTTCTTTCCAAAGAGCTGGCTCATTAACATATTTTATTCCAAGTTTATCCGGAGAATGTAATGATAATCTCATCACATATTTTTCAATACCAAAAATTTTGAAATACTTCAAATACATTTCATTCACAGCTCTGAACTCATCATTAAATTGTGCCTTTGTACAATAAATATGAGCATCATTCATATGCAAACATCGAACCCTCATCAATCCAAACAATTCACCACTTTGCTCATACCGATAAACAGTTCCATATTCCGCTATTCTATAAGGAAGGTCACGGTAACTTTTCGGCTCTGCTGCAAAAATTTTATGATGATGGGGGCAATTCATAGACCTTAAATAATACTTCTCACCTTCCATTTCCATGGGAGGATACATGCTATCTGCATAATAAGGTAGATGTCCGCTGGTGAGATACATACTTTCTTTCGCTATATGCGGCGTTACTACTCGTTTGTACCCTGCCTCATTTTCTGTTTCTTTTGCCAATTTCTCCAACTCTTCAATTATTACTGTTCCATTAGGCATCCACATGATCAGTCCCTGACCTACATCATCGTCCATTGTATAAATGCTCAACTCTTTTCCAAGTTTACGATGATCTCTTTTCTTTGCTTCTTCAAGCATCAATAAATATTCATCCAGTTCCTTTTGAGCAGGGAATGTAACACCATAAACCCTTGTTAACATTTTATTCTTCTCATCACCTTTCCAATATGCTCCTGCAATACTGGTAAGTTTTATAGCTTTAATAAATGATGTATTTGGGATATGAGGCCCACGGCATAAATCTGTAAAGCTACCCTGGGTATAAAATGTTATCTCACCATCATTTAAATTACTAAGAAGATCCAACTTGTATTCATCCCCCTTTTCTGTAAAATATTTTAAAGCTTCTGTTTTAGATAATTCTTTTCTTATAAACTCACTATTCTTTTTTGCAAGTTCATTCATCTTTTTTTCCAAGGCATTGAGATCTTCTTCATTCATTTTCCTATCGCCTAAATCCATGTCATAGTAAAAACCATTGTCAACTGGAGGTCCGACCCAAAATTTAACCCCGGGAAACATTGATTCTACAGCCTCTGCCATTAGGTGAGCCGAGGAATGCCAGAATGTGTTTTTTCCTTCCCGATCATTCCAGGTTAAAAGTTTTAATGTAGCGTTTTCATTAATTACTCTTGAAGTATCTACAACCAGACCATTAACTTCAGCAGCCAATACTTTTCTTGCCAAACCTTCAGATATTGACTTTGCAATATCTAAAACTGAAATTCCTTTTTCAAACTGCCGAATGGCCCCATCGGGTAAAGTGATATTTATCATACTTTCAATTAATTCACTAATGATTTTTAAGAGTGCAAAATTAACAAACTATTGCGGGAGTACAATAATTCAATATGAACTTATTCATTAGTTTTGCCACTACTATGATTCGAACTGTCATAAAGTATTTTCTTCTATTTTGTTTATTTGGCCCTGTCGCCCATTTTACTACAAATGCCCAAAATCTTACAGGTATCTGGAGAGGCAACTTTATAACTGAAAATAATTCCAATTACAAGTTTGAATTGCAAATCAAACAAAACGGAAGTTCTGTTTCAGGAGTATCTTATTCTTATTTAACTACGGTATTTTATGGGAAAGCTACACTTACCGGTATTTTTAATAAAAATGGACAAAATGCATTAATCAAAGAAATAAGAACAGTTGAAGTAAAAATGTCAGGATCATCGCTTGCCTGCATTATGAAATGTATTTTAAATTATGAGAAATCCGGCAAGGAAGAATTTCTAGAAGGAACATTTACGAGTAAATATGAAAAAGACGGATTAGGAGTTAAAAAAGGGGGTAATTGTGGTGGTGGAAGAGTTTATTTAAGGAAAGTAACAACATCTGATTTTTATATTGAGCCTTTTCTTCGAAATAAAGTAAATCCGATAAAAAAACCGGTTATTGATAATCAACCACCAATAAAAAAAGATCCAATCACAAAACCTGATGAAAGAAAACTAATTAACCCACCAATTACGAACATCCCTGAAAAAAAGCCAATAGCTAATCCTCCAGTTATAAAAAAAGATACTGCCATTGTAAAAACTGAACCTCCTGCAGTAAAAAAGCAGATAATGGAACCTCCTCCACCTGATATTAAAAACAGGTCAAATGAATTGGTTAAAGTGTTGACTGTAAATGACCCAGATGTAACTATTAAAATTTATGATAATGGCGAAATAGACGGTGATACCATTTCCGTTTACCTTGACAATAAGTTAGTTCTTTCTGCAAAAAGGCTTACAGCTTCACCATTATTATTGAAGCTAAAAATGGATGATGTAAATGATGAGCATGAACTAACAATGGTAGCAGAAAATCTGGGTACTATACCTCCCAATACTTCTTTAATGATTGTTGAAGCCGGTGAGCAACGTTTTGAAGTACGAATAACGTCAACAGAACAGAAAAATGCGGTTGTAAAATTCAGGTACCAGCGTCTTAAAAAATAAACTGTTTTTTAACCGTTTCTGTAATTTTTATTAGGGCTTCAATATTTTCATTTATTTTTCCTGAATAATGTTGCGAAAACTATTTTTACTGTGCTTCCTTTTAGTGTCTATGCTGTTAACAGCTCAGGATATTAATGGGATATGGAAAGGAAAGCTGGTAATGGCGCCAGGCGCCTGTTTTCCTGTTTATAATATAGAGTTACAAATTCAAGTGGCTGGCACCAGAATTACAGGTACAGCTTACCACTTTTCCGATTCGCTCAATTATGTAAGAGAAGTTTTTGAAGGTAATTATAATCAGGAAAGCAATACTATTTCCATTCAGGAAAATGGTATCATTACTTTTAAGATAAAAGAAGATTGTGTACCCTGTGTAAAAAAATATGCTTTATCATACCATAAAGGTGGTGGTAATGTAGTAACAGAAGAACAACTCCGTGGCACTTGGAGTGGAAAAGCGGCCGATGGAAAAACAGTTTGCGATCCAGGCACCATTGTACTTACCCGATTTGATAAATCTTCTTTTAAACCAGAATTTAACCTGCCCCCATCTCTAACAAAAAGAAAGGCTGAGCTAGTAAAAGAAATAAAAGTAGATACCGGCTCAATCCGATTAGACTTTTATGATAATGGTCAAATTGATGGCGATACTATTTCTGTTTACGTAAATAATACCGCTATTGTTTCCAATAAAATGTTAACGACAAAACCAGTATCGATTGCTGTACAAATTGATCTTGAAAAACCTGTTCAGGAAGTAATTATGGTTGGAGAAAACCTTGGTTCAATACCTCCAAACACTGCTTTAATGATAGTATATGCGGGTGATAAAAGATACCAATTATATTTAACAGCAGATGAACAAAAAAATGCAATGGTGAGATTTATTTATGAAAAACCAACATCAACAGCAAAATAATAACACAACAATTATTTAATAACAGTATTGAATTAGCTTTCTTAAGCGCTTTTTAAAATCCGTTGATTCCTCTTCCCAATATGCTTTTATCATCGATTATTATTATTCATACTGAAGTAAATTAAAAGATTAAATACTTTAGCGGTTTTAGGGCATCTCGCTTTTACGTATTGATATTTATAATGACGAAAGCATGCATTCTTGCCTTATTGCTTCGAACGCTTTTATTTTATAAAACTTCATTTCGATTTAATCTAATTCAACGAAAATCGTTATTAATAAATCCTGTTTTTATAAGTCCTTAACGGGGTTTTAATGCCAAAAAAAGATTTGTAACATATTTGAAATTAAAACGTCTTATTTAAATCTGTTAAAAATCGTTAAAATGAGCAATTTTAATTCGTCGTACGAAAATAATCGTATATTCGAGATATAAATTCTATAACAATGGCAGCTCCTAAATTGATAAAACCGACAGAAAGTGAATTAGAAATATTGCAAATCCTTTGGGAAAAAGGTTTAGCGACAGTACGTGAAGTGCACGAAGGTTTAGCCGCAACAAAAGATGTTGGCTATACTACTACTCTAAAGTTGATGCAGATTATGAATGAAAAGGGAATTGTGAAGAGAGACGATTCTATGCGAACGCATGTTTATCAAGCAGCCGTAAACAAAGAAAAAACACAAAAACATTTGTTGAATAAAATGATTGATAGCCTTTTTGGAGGTTCATCAACACAACTTGTAATTCAGGCATTAGGTGATGATAGTCAAAAAGCAAGTCAGGAGGAAATAGATAAAATTCAGGCACTACTGAATAGCCTTAAAAAGCAGTAATTATGAATTTTGACCAAACCAATTTTTTGGACTCGCTAGGTTGGGCTGCTTTAAACAGTCTATGGCAAATGGCTTTGTTATTGATAATCTTTAAAATGATCAATAGTAGTATAAATCTTACGCCTTCATTTAAAAGCCATTTAGCTTCTTTTTTCCTTTTTGCTGGGTTTGCCTGGTTTGTTTTTACATTTATTATAACACTTACAAATTCTTACAATATAACAATTAATGAAACCGTTTTTTTAACTATACAGGAAAGCCCCCAACTGAATTATTGGCTGGCAAAATCACTTCCTATGGTTTCAATTATTTACCTCTCCATGCTTATTATCCCGATCTTGAAATTTGTAAGAAATTACAGATATGTACAGATCATTCGCCGATATGGATTATCAAAAATTAGTATTGATTCAAGAATTTATATCAATAAAACTACTATTCATTTAGGCATAAAAAGAAAAGTACAAATATGGGTTTCAGAACTGGTCTCCTCTCCCGTTACAATCGGTTTTTTAAAACCAATAATCTTAATTCCTATTGCTGCTATTAACAATCTTAGTCCCTATCAGCTAGAAGCAGTTTTGCTACATGAATTAGCACATATAAAGCGTAGTGACTATTTAATAAATCTTTTTATTCATATAATTCGGACTATTCTATATTTCAATCCATTTGTTAATTCATTTATTAAAATAATTGAAACAGAAAGAGAGAAAAGTTGCGATGAAATGGTTTTACAGTTTCAATATAATTCTCATCATTATGCTTCAGCCCTCTTGGAATTAGAGAAAGCAAATCATAGCCAACAGATTTTAGCACTTGCTGCTTCTGGAAACAATAGCGACCTGCTATATCGAATTGAAAATATTTTAAACATTAAAAAGAAAAATTCAATAAATCTTAAAAAAACATTTGGGTTAATTTTCTCTTTGCTATTTATTGCTTCTTTGAGTTTTTTCTTTTTGCTTAGTCAACAAACTTCTAAAAGTATTAGCGTAAACAATTCCACATTTTCAGTTATGCCAAAATATTTTTTTGTTGAAAACCCAATAGCAGAAAACAATTCCACTGAGGTTAGCAATTCAAGTATTATTAACCGTGCGAAAGAAGAACCACTGAAATTGCTAAAATCATCTCAGCAAAAAAGCCTCGATGAAAGTTTTGCAAATACGGTTGCGCCACCTGAGTTCATTAATATTTCGTTAAACCTGGACCAAACCCATGAATTGACACAAAATCAGGAAGATCAAATAAAATCAGCATTAGCAGCATCAAAAAAAGTATTAGAAAATAGTCAATGGAAAAATGTAGAAGAAAATATTGCTGATGTTTTTACTCAAAAAGAAAAAGAGTACCTGAAAGAAAGTTATCAAAAAGAGATTGAAAAATTTGATTGGAAATTATGGGAGAACAGGTTGCGTACGGCTTATGACAATATAAACTGGGATAAAGTCAATGTTCAATTAAACAATGCTATTTCTCAGATTAGAATTGATAGTTTAAAAAATGTATATAACAATGTGGCAGTAAATCTTAATGAGGTTCAAAAAGAACTTGCTACTCAAAAATTAGTTGGCATCCCAGATACAAACATTTCATTGGAGTCTATAATTGAAAAGAAAGAATTAGTACTCCGTATTTTATCCGAATTAAAAGCCGTAAAAAACAAGAAAATAGTCCATTTGTAATTTGTGAGACAATGAAATTTTTACCAGCAACGAGGGCACTTATCGCTGTATTTATTTCCAATCAGAAAACCAACCATTATTTCATGAGTACCCCGGCTTACCGTTTTTAATGCCGTTGTTGTGATATCATATGCATACCCTATATTAAATGAATTCCCCACATTAAATCCCATCATAGCTGCATATCCATCCTCATATCGGTAACTTCCGCCTAACCATAATAAATCCCTGTACTGCATTTTTAAATTCAGCTCAGGTTGAAAATTATTATTCGACGAACCATTTACATATTTCATCATTACAGAAGGAATAGCATTTATATCTTCACCTATTAAAAACCTATACCCTGCTGTTAGAAAAATATGGGGTATTAATTTACCCTTCGTTAAAAAAGCTGCATCATCTGCAAAAGCAAGTTTTTGAGGAATAATCTGCTGTGCTGAAACACCTACAAAGTAATTCTTTGAATAAAGCCACATGCCAAAACCAAGATCGGGTCTTATTTTATTTAATTCATTACTTATGGATGCACCTGTAGCCGGATCAAATGGATCACCTGCCCCATCAAAATCATGCTTTGTCCTATCTAAACTAATATTGGTTATACCCGCTGAAAAACCAGCTGAAAGATTCATCGTAGGACTTAATCCAAGATGATACGCATATGTTGCATTTGCAGTGAACCGGTTAAAACTTCCTGCTTTATCATTCACCATAGTCAATCCTATACCGTGGTGTGGTTCGGCGGCAGTGTAACTCTCCCAATAATTACGACCCCTTGGATTTTCACCTGGCACCTGAAAAGATGTTGCACTAGTTGAGTAATTACTTTTCCCTATAGGACCCTGTATAGAAATGTATGATGTCTTTGGTGCTCCAGTAAGCCCAACCCACTGATCTCTTGTGCTTAATTTCACATCAACGTAATTCTCTATGCCACTTAATGCAGGATTAAGAATATAGTTATTTAATATGTACTGCGTATAATGCGGACGTTGTTGTGCATGTATAAACTGAACAGAAACTATAAGTG
>JAHEMM010000149.1 GCA_024643655.1 Chitinophagaceae bacterium
ACATAAACCGTTTCTGGAGATGAAGGAGCAATAGCAATAGCACCAATAGCAAGACTTTGTGCATTGTCCATAATCGAAGTCCAGGAGGTACCACCAGTAGTGGTTCTATAAACTCCCCCTTGAGCAGTTCCTACATATACAATATTTGGATTTGTTGGGTGTACGGCTATAGCCGTTACTCTTCCAGATACAGGAGTCGTAACAATTTGCGTTTGACCATTTGGTATAGGAGCAGGCCCTAAAGGCACCCATGGGTCGCCAATAAGATTACTGTTAGATCTTCTTAACTGCTCTTCCTGATTTTCCATTTGCTTGATAGCAATTGAACGTTTTACCGGATCGAAAGGTTGATCTTTTACTATACCTCTCAATTTTCCAATTGCTTCGGCACGAAGCTTCATAAATTCTTCTTTGTTTACTTTATACCTGCTAAAATCTGGCAGATCAGGATCACCTTGCGCAAAACTAATTTGCGCCAGAAAGAGTAAGAAGAAAAAAAGTGTAGACTGGATAAAAAAACTTTTTACAGTTTTTTTTAGTAAAACTTGCATGATGTAGGCAGTTTAAGGTTAAGTTTTGATTTATTAAGATAGATTTAATCTTACTTAAATAATTTTTAAGAAAGACTACTCAATAAATATAAAAATAGTTATAACCTAAGGTATTCGTTTTTTCCCTTAAAACAATATTATTTTTCCAAAAACAATTCTTTGTTGGATAAATTTTGGCATACACAATTCAAAAAAAAAATTATTTTTTTATTTTAATTCTTTAAGTAATTCAGTAATAGCTTTTTCCAATTGCGGATCTTTTCCTGTCAATTTGTCTTCAAATTTATTAATCACAAGAATATCTGGTTGTACACCGGTAATTTCAAGGTCTTTACCATCCAACGAATAACAACCCCAGGCTGGCATTCGTACAGAAGATCCATCAACCAATCTAACACCACTTGTGAAAATGATCCAACGATAGGTTCCATTACCAATAATTTTTCCAAGTTTTAGTGCTTTAAATCCGGCAGATGTCATTTCCGCATCGCTAAGTGATTGTTCATTTATCAATAATACGATAGGCTTATCGGCAGGTGCAAAATTTGATTGAGGAGCTAATTTTCCTTCTCTGTATTTCCAATTCAAATATGATTTCTGTGATAAAAATTTTAGCACTTCATCGTGTACGTTACCACCTGTATTGTATCGCAGATCAAAGATCAACGCATCTTTTTGATTCAACTCCTTTGTCATATCAATAATAAACTGTTCTAATTCTCCCTGCCCCATGTTTTTCATATAGCCGTAAGCAATTCTTCCTTTGCTCTTTTCATCAACATATTTTTGATTATTATCAATCCATTCATCGTAAAGATTTGTTTGCAATGTTGATTGAGGATGAATTTTTACTTTCACCATCTCAGCGCCACGTTTAAATGTCAATAGTAATTCAGCATCTCTGGATGGCAACGTGAAATATTCATTGCGGTCTTTTTTTGTATCCACAGCCTCACCATTTACTTCTACCAACACATCGCCTGTTTTAATATCAATTGACTTTTTATCTGCAGCAGACCGTTTTACAATATATTTTACGGCATAAGGATTTTTTTCTTCAAACATAATCCCTGTTTCCATTGTCTGATTCTGTAAATCTATCTTTTCATCGTCGCCACCTGTTCCAAATCCCTGATGAGAAGAGTTCAATTCTCCCAACATATCATTTAATAGTATTCTTAGATCTGACCTGTTATTTAAATAAGGAACAAATTGTTTGTAATAAGTTTTTGTTTTCTTCCAATCAAGACCATGCATTTTTTCATCATAGTAATTTTCTTCCATCTGTGCCCAGGCTTCGTAAAACATTTGGTCAAACTCTTCGGAAAGGTTTCTTCTAAACGTATAACTAGTTTTTACAGGCTCTATTTTGTTAGCATCGATATTCAATTTATTGATAGACCCATTGAATAATGCATACAGTTTATTACTAACCTCTACAATGCCAAAAACACGGCTGTTATCTGTACCAGCAATTTTTTCAGTTTTATTTTGCTCAAATGGCTCTATCACTGTTTTCCAAAGCGCATATTTTCCTTCTCCATGATCACTGGTATACAACACCGTTGTTATATCACCTTTTTGATAAACTGCTTGCAAAGATTGTGCTCCAAATGAAGGACTGATCTGCTCCATCCTTTCCATTATCATACCGGCATTAATAACAATAGGTGTAGCCACTTGCTCTTCAGCAGATTTTTCCTTTTTGGATGAATCCTTTTTCTCTTCTTTAAATAAATCATTGAATTTATCGATACGATAGGGTTCATCTATATTGTCCAACGACATTCTGTATACATGAGCATCGGCCATTCCGAAAGGATATGATGGTTTTAAGCGTTGAGATGTGAAATAAATATATTTTGCATCCGGCGACCAGATCGGCCCGGTTTCTGTAACCCCTGTATTAGTGAGGTTTGTCGTTTTATTTTCTTTAATATTATATACAAGAATGTCTTGCTCAAAATTTCTATACGCCGTATATAATACATATTCATCGTTGGGAGAAAATCCTAAACTTCCTCCTCTGAAACCCCAAAACTCATCTTTAATAATTATTTTATTTTCCATTGATTTTAAATCCAATAAATGGACTTCATTCCGTCCGCTCTGGTAAACAGCTTTGGTTCTTTTTTTATTCATCACCAGCGATTGATTATTTTTTTTATCGCTGGTTAATTGTTTTGCAGTACCATTACCATCTGCAGCGATTGTGTACCAGTTCGTATAACCATCCATTGTCTGGTTATACAATAAGGTCTTATTATCACTCAGCCATTTTACTTCTTTTATTCTTTCGGCCGTATTCCTTTTTACTTCCTCTATAAATTTTCCTTCTATATCACTCACAAATAATTCTCCTCTGGTAACGAATGCCATTTTCTTTCCGTCCGGAGAAATATCAAAGGCTTCAATTTTACCCTTCACATCAAAATCTTTTTCTTTTGGCAATATATTATTTCGAATAACTGCGATTTCAAGTTTACTTTCTTTGCCTGACTGTACATCATATATCCATAACTGATAGTCCTTTTCAAAAACAACTTTTCCTCCATTCGCATTCACCTGCGGTGTTTTTATGGATGAAGAAAACTTTGTCAATCCTTTTTTCTTGCCCTGTCCGTCCGACAGGCGGGCATTGTCAATCGTATATAAGTTGTATTCGCCATTGGCCTCATCAGAAATAAAATAGATATTCCCTTTTTTGTCTATCGTAGCACTAAAATCTTTCCCTTCCCAATCGGTATATTTTTTATGCTGCTTAGTGTTAAGGTTATACGATTGAATATCAGGATTAAAAGGGCCTTTATATCTTTTCCGTTGTGCCTGATTACTACTCTCCCATGTGTCATTAAAAAATATTTCGCCAGTTGTTGGATGCTCTACCAGATTATGATCATATTGGAAATAATTATTACCAAAAACCCTTACAGGTGTTCCACCAGTTAAAGGAACCTTATATCCACTGGATCGGCTATATCTTGTACTGGTTAAATAAATGCTTTTACTATCCCAACTCCAGCTATCTACATCATCGTTTCCACTATGATAAGTAAGCTGTTTTACTTCTCCTCCGTTGATTGGCATAATAAATACATCCGCATTTCCGTACTGTCTTCCAGTAAATGCAATCCATTTGCCATCAGGAGAAACTCTTGGATTTGTTTCATTTCCTTCCATAGCGGTAAGCCTTGATGCCTGCCCGTTACTTATGCTGGCTTTCCATAGATCACCTTCAAAACTAAAGATGACAGTTTGCCCATCGGGTGTAAGCGTAGGATTGGAAAGAAAATAAGTGGATTGACTTTGCGCAGTGAATACTATCGAAAAGAATAAAGCAACTGCAGTGAGTATTTTTTGCATAAAAA
>JAHEMM010000150.1 GCA_024643655.1 Chitinophagaceae bacterium
ATTTAACTGTTTTCTGCCTCTTTTCATTTAATTCAAGAATTACTGCTTCCTTTTCCAAAAGCCCGATTTGGTCTTCTTTCTTTTCTAAATCAAAATCAAATTGGAGCCCTCGTATTTTATCATCTGTTTTTAAATTAAATAAAGAGTCCTTTTGAGCTATAAAAAGTTCATTATATTTATAGGCATTTCTATAATCTTTATTTAGTGCATAGACCTTTGATAAACCTTGATAGATATCCCTTAACTCATCATTGGCTTCGATTTCCTTTGCAAGACTTTCTGCTTCGATAAAAGATTTTAGAGCCTTTCCAAAATCATCTTTCAAGTAAACCTCTCCTAAACCATCCAGAGCCTGAACCATTTGAAGTTGCTGATTATTAGATTTCGCTATTTCATAAGCTTCGTTAAGATATAGTATAGATTGTTGTTTATCATTTTTCTTTAAAAGAACCTTACTTAGCTTAATAAGGTTATCTGCTCTTAACGTTATTATTTGATTACTGAATAATGCTTCCCGATAATATTTTAAGGCTTCATCATAAAGACCCTTTTCAAAATAAACTTCACCAACTCCCATTAAATATGACATAAATAAATCTGAGCTTTTTAAGAATTTTTTATATTCCTCTATTCTATTAAAAAACTCCAATGCTTTTTCATAATCCAGCATTTCGGAATATAATCCTCCTGTATTTAACAGTGCTTGAACTATATTAAATGTGTCCTTTGTTTTTTCGGATAAACTTAATGACCGCAAATAATAATCTAGTGCTTTGGGATGACTGCCTTGACTGTAATAAATAGCTCCTAAATTATTAACAAGTTTGGCTATTCCAATAGTATCATGAATCGATTCGAACTCCTTTAAAGATTGTGTCCATGAATCAAGTACATTTATATAATCACCTTGGTAATATTGTACGAGACCTATGTTTTTTAAGGAATAAGCTACTCCTCTTTTATAATTTAAATGATTTGCCAATTCATTAGCTTTTCTGGCATATACCAAAGACTGTTTAATATCCTCGGTATTTAAAATCTCTGTACTTAGTGCATTTAATGTAACAACCATCGAGGTATCTTTAACCCCTGTTTTAACAATTCTTTTTAAACTATCTATCTTATTATTTTGACTAATTACAAGACTTGATACCATTAAAAAAAATAAAACGATAATTAAAGATACCTGACGGTGTATATTCATATAAAATTATTCTTTTAAAATATTATAGGTCCGTAAGTCTGTATCGCTACTTATCCTAACTATATAAATACCGGTTGATAAACCTGACATATCAATTTCCTTTGTAGAATATGGTTGCGTAAATGTCCCTGCGTTAATAACTACAAAACCATACATATTTAAAACCAATACAGACACATTGTTTTCCACAACATTTTGTTTAATATGTAATGTTGTTGAGACCGGGTTCGGATAAATGGTATAAGCTCCGTCAAGTTTTGCATCACATTTGCCACTACCACTTGTTGAAGCCGATGAAACGGAACTTTTATGGGTTCCATCATAGGTTGTTAAACTCCAAACTAATTGATTTCCATCAAATTTAATCTCAAAAGTTCCAGATCCAGGCATAAAAACAGTTGGCAAACTTCCACTATAAGCAGTTCCTGTTAATATATTCTCTTCGCCATTGTTTACATACACAGGATAGGCATTGTCATTCTCATACCTATAAACTACCGTATATTTTAAATCACCAGAAGCATAAGGATCATAACTAACACAATCCGCATACGTGCGCACTTTTTTAGCAAATTCATCTGCTGGATTTACAAATAAATGAACTTCATTTGAAACTATGATATAATTTTTAGGATCATCTATTTTAATATAATATGGTCCTGGAATTGATGTGTTATTATATTCATTTCCAGCATCATCAATAAAGTAATAAGGTATACCATCTGGGAATACTTTGGTCTTATCGTCATCATAGGCAAATCCTCCAAATACAAAAGAAAAATAAACCTCGTCTCCCTGACCTACAATCATATTTGCTGGAGATATGGTAGCACTTAATTCTGCTGGCACTATTTTTAATATTCCATGGTTTGAACCATAACTATTAATCGCGTAGTTTTGAGTTCCTTCCATTTCTATAACATAGTCTCCTACCTCTAGTTTATCATCTTTTGTATAATAAACCCCATCTTTTTCAAAGGCATATTTTACACCTTCCGGGAAGACCTCTGTCTCTGTTTCCCCATATGAAAAACCTCCAAAGTCAGTCACTAAATTTGAAACATTAAATGTACCATAAGGCGTTTCATAATTTAAAGTTTCCGGATATAATTCCTTTGGATTAATTATTAGCTCACCATGGTCTTCAGTATAATCGATTATATAGTTTTGAGGTGCTTCAACCTCAATTATATAAATACCAATTGACTTCACCTGACTAATATTAAATGTAACAGCATTCTCATCAATAAATAAATACGGGATAGTGACGCCAAAAACAGATCCTAAAGATTCATCATAAGCAAATCCTGAAATTTCGGTATTTATAGTATTCATAATAGAATCACCATATTCCAAATCAAGATTGCCCGTTTTAACAGTTAAAACAGCTTCAGAAATTATTAGCCTACCTCTGTTTAAACCATGTTCAATAATATAGTTATCATCATCAACATCTTCAACAAAGATCTCATATTCACCAATAGTCATTTTTATATCGCCATTGATAGTATACTTTGCAACATCACCCGCTTTCATGAAATAATAAGGAATCTCTCCGTTACTATTTTTCAATACATCCTCGTTTTCCTGATCTGGATAAGCAAACTCTCCAAAATTAGGAACTATTACCGGTGTTTCTCCATATTTAATAGAAACCGGATCGGGATTAAATGTTAAGGTTGCTGGAGTAATCGTTAATATGCCATAGGTATCATCATTTACATGATTTATCAGATAGTTCTTAGGGTTTCTAATTTTTATCTCATACGCTCCAAGTTCCTTTAATTCAGAAAGTTCATATTCCATTTCATTTTTAACAAAATAGAACGGCACCCCGTTTGGAAAAACTGTTTCTACAGATTCCTGAAACTCCCCTTCAAAAGCCCATCCATCAAAGGTTGTCAACGCTAACAGTTCAGCTTCAGTGATGGCCTGACCATAAGGCATAGTAACGTTTAAAGTGTTAACATTTAAATCCTTTGGATTAATTATCACGCGTCCTACACCGTAGGTAATATTAAAGTTTGCAGACATTTCATTTAAAAATGCCCCAGGATACACGAAGTGTCTGTCCTCCTCAGAATTTGTAACACCAATACCTGTTAACATATTTAATGCATAAATCTCCGAAATGGCTCTTTCATCATCTGAACCATCTTCAGGTGGTGCATCTTCAGCATCAACAATTGTAAATACCTCAGCATATTCTTTGAAAGGTCTTTCTGGATCTTCTGTACTTACTACAGCCTGAAATTTACTAACTACTGCCTGAAATTTATTTTCTATGCCTATGTCAACTACTCCAGAAAATAAATCTTCTGCACTTACTACAGCCTGAAATTTACTAACTACTGCTTGAAATTTATTAGTTGTCCCATCATCATAAGCTGAACGTGCATTAAAATAATTTGTAAAATTTTCATTCTCTAAATTAATAATATTCATCGTACTAACTACTGCCTGAAATTTATTTTGAATGGTACGCTCAGAAGCACTCCAGCTTCCTCCATTTAAAAGATCCAGAAAATTATAATTACTCACTACTGCCTGAAATTTACTAACTACTGCTTGAAACTTATTGGGTATACCATCTTTAAAATCATTAGCATGTGTTTGATCAATTAATAATCTAAAATTCTCCTCGTCAGAAATCCCTGTTGAATCAAAATTATAATTAAATGATACATCTACAGGATCTCCATAAGTAT
>JAHEMM010000151.1 GCA_024643655.1 Chitinophagaceae bacterium
CCCAGCATAACATCAAAAATGCTATGTACAAGATCCGATTTGGCTACCATAATAATCAAGGGATTCATGGTGCATGCCCAGTAGACTTACTTCATGCCTTGTATTTGGGAATATTTAAGTATACACGTGATTCTTTTTTTGAGCAAATTGGCAAGGAATCAAAAACAGCTACTCAAGTTAATACACTGTCACAGACCTATGGTGAACTACTCACACGTCAAAGTGACCGTGATTTGCCTGTAACAAGATTTGCGAATGGTCTGAGAACTGGCAAGATAATGGCTCAAGAACATCCAGGAATCCTTCTATGTATGGCAGCAATTCTCGTAAGTACAGAGGGAAGGAGGCTTTTAGCCAAGAAAAAGCGGCATTTTGGGACAAATGCCCAGAAACGTGACTGGAGTTTCCTGGTTGAGACCCTACTACAGTGGGATAGATGGCTAAGAAGTACCGAAATGGAGAAAAGTCATGTTAAAAAATCCGAGAAATTGAATCGATATATCCTGTATTTGCTGAAGAAGGTCACAAATCGGCAAGAAGGAATGGGACTAAAGGTGCAAAAGTTTCACGGATTTACCCATATTGCAAAAGATATTCTTGGACTTGGTGTGCCTTTAGAAACAGACACAGGGCATAACGAGAGTGGTCATAAAGGAACCAAGACTGCAGCCAAGTTGACTCAACGAAAAGAGGAAACTTTTGATTTACAAGTCGCAATTCGGCTAGAAGAAGTGGAACTGATTTCCCTTGCTATGGCCGAAATAGATGGAAAATTAGGTCAGTATTTTGGCAAGGTTCAACAAGAAAATGCGGTTTCGATTCCGAAAAATGCTCGTGGAGCACTGGGAGGAGCTATCTATTCAATCGAATTAGACGAAGATACGCAACAATATCAGGTTAAGTTAACCACAAAAGTGTCAGGTAACGAAGAAGAAAAACTTGAAAAAGACCTGGTAAACTTCTTATTTGGACTACAAAATCTGGTAAAAGACAGTATATTTCAACTGAAAATGTACAGCATTCACAGACGTGGTGACCAAATCTTCCGTGGGCATGGCAAATATCGTGGCAAACCGTGGAGGGATTGGGTGATCATTGACTGGGGATCCGAGGGTCCTTTTCCCAGTAAAGTGTACGGTTTTATCGACCTCTCTTCCATACCAACGGACTTTCGCGGTAATTATGGAGGAATTCCGTTAAAACAGGGCATTTTTGCCATAATTGAGAACGCTACCGTGGACGAGGTAGAGGAAAACGAGGTAAAATCTGAGATTTTTATCCCTATTTCACTTGAAGTCGGGATAATAAGCAATAATGAGGTTACCAAACAAATGTTTTATTTGGCTGATGTTGAGGCAATCCTACAGCCGATAGCAGTAATCCCTGACCTTGGTGGTCCACCAAATGCCTACTTCAGGGTAAAAGATCGGGAGCAATGGCGACTTGATTTCATCTATTTTTTGGAGAATAATCTGGACTTATATGAAGAAATCAGTGATGTTGAGTCAACTGACAATAGCAGTTAGTAAAATTATTTTCGTTTAACAGAAAATTATTTAATGTTTATCGCTAAATGTTTCAAATTAGGTAGCATTCTCCTTAATTAGGGACAAAACTTCTAAATATATGCGACGACATGTGCGCATAGAGCGGCGGCCTGCCTCAAAAGTTGGTAATAATTTTGGTAAATTAAGCAAGTTTTGTGGATATGTTTACAGCGAATTCGGTAGAACATTTACAAGGAAGCCGGCCGGTCTTCGCCGCGTTTTCTGAGTTTTGATGTGAGATCGTTGCTGCTCAAGGAGGTCCACAGCCAAAAAAACACAACAAAACAACAAAACACCACACCTTTTCTCTTTCACCATGGCAAGATCCAAGCAATCGGATTCCAAGACAGCCGCCCAAGAGTTGGAAGCCCACTTCACGGCTCCATTTACTGATGATGAGGAAGAAGACGAAGTCGTAGATGAGGTCGGGGATGCTAATGATGATGATAAGCAGGGTGACGATGGATCATCCAAAAGCGATCAGCATCAGCCACCAGAATCGCCAAACACCCCCAAAAAACGCAAAAGTCGTAAGTCACCCATTTTTGTCTGCCCTGTGTTCCATTTTGTCTTCTAACTTTGGCATTTTTGTAGAGCCACGTAGAAGCCCACGTGGTGAAAAAAAGGGAAAATTCGATACTGATGCGGGCAAATCCCGGTAAGTTTGTTGGTAATTCTGCCAAAATTTTCCCGTTTTCTGGAATCCTAACTCGTGTTTTCCGTGCATCGAATTGTTTTTGTCCCCTAGTAGGAAAGATTCTCCCCAAAAGTCAACAAGTTCTGCCAAAGCCTCCAAGAAAAAGTCTTCTGGAAAACAAACTCCCGAAAGTTCTCCAGAAAAGGCTCCTGATGACAGGAAAAAGCCTGCCTCTTCTAGAAAAAAGGGCCCAAAAACAGCCCGTTCGGGTTCCAAGACCGACAAATCTGATCTAGTCATCACGATTGGTGAAGATGGACAGTCGGTTGCAAGGACTTATGCCGACTTTTCGATTCAACAGGCTGGTGAAATTGCGTCTTTGCAGACTCAACTCCAAAAGAAAGATCGCGAAATCGAGAAACTTGAGAAGAAAGTTGGCAAACCCGGCAAGAAAAAGTCCAATGACCCTTTCATGGTTCCTCTCACTGAGGCACTAAAGTACACTGTTTGGGCCGAAGCCAAGTTCGTTTATCAACCAAGCGATGTCTTGAAGTTCACGAAAAGACTCTTTCAAGCCACAGGTATCCCAGACCTTTTCGAAGAAGATGGTCAAAAACTCTCCAAGAAAGGCCGCGAAGACCTCAAGGAATATAGCGAAGCTTGCAGGCATCTCCTCAATGATCATCGCAATAATTGCATTAATCAGATCAAAAATGAGGTCTTCAAGTGGCTGAAAGACCAGGAGATCAAGCAATTGCCACCTATGGAGGAGTTCTTGAAGATACTTCAGCGAGATCAGGACGCCGACAAGGACATTTTTGCCTGGTATTGGCAAGATTTGTTGCCAAAAGCCGCCGGTGCGTCTAAAATTTGGTCCAGCGAAGTCAAGTTTTTCGGGAGAATTTCCGACCACAGTCCGGAGAATGCTCCCGACAAGCCCTACATTACGCCTACCACAGAGGCTTTTCTTGTTGTAGTTCTCGAGAACTACCACTCAAGGTGGCCAGCATTGTACCAGATGCAAGACAAATCCAAACTTCCAGTCAGGTACACCAAGACTTCAACAAAAAGGCTAGCTCACCAGTATAACTACGTTGATACTACCAAAAACCCCGCTTTCAATGCGAAGTTCACCCCAATTGATGGTGGTCAGAAGAATCATACTGGATGGAGCGACGAAGGTCTCAAACGCTTCGTCCAATTGTGGGATCTTAACAAGGAAGCCCGTAAAAAGAAGCAAACCAAGGCTTTGGAGGACAAAATTCTTGCCAAAATTAGGAAAGAAAACGGCATCACTGGAGACACTTTTGCTGATTTTCAGAGAAATCAAGGCAAAAAAGAGGCGGCTGCGACCCCAAAGACGGTACAAAACTTGTTTGATTTCGGCGATGACTTTGAGGATGACTGGGAAAATTTAGATGAAGAATGAGGCAAAACTGGCAGTGATTAGGTAATTAGGTTGCATATTTTAAAGCAAATTAGTTTATATTTACAGCAATTTTTGGTTTCTTTTAAAACAAATACAAAATATTTTGGGCCAAAACGTGCTAAAATTGTGGCAATTTGGTGCTAATTATGTAGACTTTTTTGTTAAAATTAGGAAACAAATGTCCCGTACGTCCTGAACGGATTGAGCTCAATGAGTACAGTTTTCGTGTTAAAGTTAGGAACAATGGTTTGCTTATCTTAAGAAAAAAAGGCTTAATGGTTCGAAACAAATA
>JAHEMM010000075.1 GCA_024643655.1 Chitinophagaceae bacterium
TTAATAGAAGAGAAATTGATCTAGACTTAGCTAAGAAAGTGTTACGAAATTTTGTCAAATCATCCAGCAAAGAAATTACTATCGATACGATTCAAAAGATGGTATGTGAATACTTTGATGTGGCATATGATAAGCTGTTACAAAAAACCCGTAAAAGGGAAATTGTACAGGCAAGACAGATAACTATGTTTCTGGCGAAAGCCTTCACTAAAAATTCATTAAAAACAATAGGGGAGCATTTTGGTGGCAGAGATCATACCACTGTTATTCACTCCTGCCAAACAGTAAAAGATTTGATGGATACAGATGGTGTATTCAGAGAAAATGTATTAGAGCTTCAGCAGAAAGTACAATTGGCTGCTATGTAACTACTCTTAAATTTATAAATAATAATCCCAAATTCTATTTTGAATTTGGGATTTGTTTTTTTGGGAATTGAAAGTATTAATCTTTATTTTTGCTTCCCTTTAAGCAAATAAAGGAGGAGAGATGCCTGAGTGGCCGAAAGGAACGGTTTGCTAAATCGTCGTACGGGTTAAACTGTACCGTGGGTTCGAATCCCACTCTCTCCGCAAAAAATGCCCCTTACAAAAGGGGCATTTTTAATTCCAGGATCAAAAAAAAGAAAATAGTAAGCAATAAAGCCATTATATTTGCACTCCCAATTCTGATTTATTTCAGAATACAAGGATCGGGAAGTAGCGCAGGCCGGTAGCGCACCTGGTTTGGGACCAGGGGGTCGCAGGTTCGAATCCTGTCTTCCCGACAAAAAGCTCTGATATGATTCAGAGCTTTTTTATTTACTTCAGTTTTATTTTGAGATTTATTTCAGATTTAAAAGCCCTGCAAGCTCCAAACTTCTTCTTTTGAGTTTTCCTTTTCTCAGTCGAGTGTCCATTCAACTTCATAGGTGATACCGAAATAATTGGGACAAGTTGTGTCGGCACAGCGCTAAGTATATTGTCTGCCGGACTCGCCTTAAAATTTTTGTAGAAATTATCAACTTTATTGTAACGCCGAGTCGAGGCAACATACTTAAGCTTAAATAAAACATATAATAAAACATAGGCTTATGAGCGTTTTATTTGGGAAGACTCCGGAAGGAATATAAAAAGGCTTTGATAATAAGAATTTTCATGAACATTACAGTGATTGATTTAGTTGTTAATTTGAAATTTCTGTAATTTATATGTTGGTGCCTACCTGCTGCTAGGCAGGTTTTAATTATGCACAAGGCCGCACTTAGCACCAACAAAGTAAAAAAAAATTTCCTCATAATAACAGTAAGAGGTATCTTTTTGCTCATTCCGATAGTTTATATGAAAATTATTAAATACAAATCCATTTTTCGAAAATCGGGAGACGGGAACCATGTTGATCAATTCCAAGTAGCCTCTTTTCCAAATCAACAATAATGCATTGCATTCTGCACTTTCGTTAGCTGATACTTAGCAAACTCTTTGTTGTCCTGACAAATTATCGGTTGGTGTATTAGATTATAAGTTGGCTTTCCCGTGTTGTACTATTGCGCCCAAATTAAAAAATATGCATAAAAATATTCTTACATGGATGTTATTCTGCTGCTTAATGTTAGCAGGAAATATAACATTCGCTCAGGAGACGACCAGACAAATAACCGGTATCGTTACAGACAATGCCGGTTCAATATTGGCTGGTGTAACGGTGTCCATTAAAGGCACAAAAACTGTAGTTACAACCAATAACAATGGAAAATTTTCGATTACTGTCCCTATAGGAAAAAAATGGTTAAGTTTTACTTCAGTAGGTTTCGATGATTATGAAGTAGATGTATCAAACGCCAACGATATTTCTGTAAAACTTCAATCAAATGTTGGCGTTTTAAGCGATGTGGTAGTTGTCGGATATGGAAATCAAAAGAAAAGAACTGTTACCAGTGCTATTTCTCGGGTAGAGAACATAAAACCTGAGCAAAACATGACAGGAAATGTTATGAATACTTTACAGGGTAAAGTAGCCGGTCTAACAGTAATGAATACAAATGCTACACCAGGGTCATCACCATATTTCAGTATCCGTGGATTGCAGGTTGCTACTAATGCCGCTCAGGCAGGTGAATATTCAACTCCGCTTATTGTAGTAGATGGTTTAATCCTGGAAACGGGTGTATTGAATACTGATGCTGCCAGTCTAAAGCTTTCGAATATCAATCCGCAGGATATAGAATCTGTGGAAGTTTTGAAAGATGCCGCTTCGGCTGCAATTTATGGGGCCCGAGGTTCACAAGGAGTAATCTTAATTACAACTAAAAAAGGAAAGCTTAATTCCCGCCCGAATGTAAATCTTAATATGTATTCCGGTATGACAAAGTCTGCTGTGAATTTCCGTCCTATGACGGTTGATCAATACAAGAATATATTTGTGACGGCTCGTCAAAACAGGATTAATGATATAAACAATCCTACAGCACCGGAAACTGTAGCACTGCAAACTCAAATCAATGATCTTACCAATTCTACAAAGCCCAATTCAATTTATTATAAAGGAAAATACGATGCAAACTGGGTAGACGAATTTCTTCCTGACAATGCTAAAACCAGCAATGTACAAGCTAGTATGAGTGGCGGTAACGATCGTAGTACCTATTACTTTTCTACTGGCTTGCTGAAACAGGATAATGCAAACGGATTTGGTAAATATACACGTCAGTCCTTTCGTCTTAGCTTAACTCAACAGGTAAATGATTGGCTGAAAATAAACGGCGATATTTCACTCTCCCATAGCATGACAAAAGGTATGACCGATTTATTTGCCAACGGTATTCAAATGAGACCGGATATGCCTACTGTCGTTGCGAAATACCCTGACCCCTTGTTTTTTACATATGGAAGTCAATTCAACCCGATAGTATATCTTGATTACTATAAATCAATAAAAAACGAAAACTGGAACTATTTAGCCAATGTTGGTGCTGACCTAAAATTATACAAGGGCCTTACTTTCCATAGCGGTATAAGTGGTGCAAAGAACGATACAAGAAATAGCAGTTACGCCCCGGCTCCACTTTTTTCGGCAACAGGAAGTGCTCTTTCTGGTTACGGATATGGATACAGCTATACTTGGAACAATCTTTTGAACTACAATTTCCAATGGAAGAAATTGGATGCCACTGCAATGATTGGTTATGAGTTATACGAGAATAAAACCAATACAGAAAACATTAACTATACGGGCTTTCCTACTTATGAGTCGTTGACAGGATTCTTGGGAAATGCTTCTGCTTATGGCGCATATAGCCGGTTCAATTTTTCCCTCAATCATCAAACATCAGAATCATATTTCGGAAGAGCGAACTTGAGCTGGGACAGGAAATACTTATTGAACCTGAGTATACGCCGTGATGCCTCTTCTTTGTTAGGCCCGGAAAATCGAAATGCTACCTTCCCGGCTATTTCCGGTGGATGGATTGTATCGGATGAATCTTTTATGAAATCTTTGAAATTCCTGAATATGCTAAAGCTAAGGGCTAGCTGGGGAAAAACAGGAAGCCTTAGAACATTGGCACCATGGTCTTTTGACAACCTCTTGAGTACCGGAAGTTATATGGGACAAAGTGCCGTTGTAGTTGGGCCCACACAAGCTAACCCGGATATACAATGGGAGAAAACAAACCAGACAGATCTTGGTCTAGACCTGTCTGTTTTGCAAAACAGAATTAGTTTTTCATTTGATTACTACAACCGTAATACAGCAGGTTTCATTTCAACTATACCGGTTTCTGCATCAGGAGGTATCGGTGGAGGATCAACACAGTATGCCAACCTGGGTTCTTTAAAAAACAAGGGAATGGATTTTGAACTTGCCGTACGTAGTGCTGCAATAGCAAAAGTAAAATGGTCTGTTTCTGCAGTAGGTAACATCAATAAAAACCGTATGGTGAAACTGGCCAAAGATCCTACTGTGCTGGCAGGAATTGCCGGTGTCGGTTTATCATATGCGTTAGAAGGCCATCCGATTGGCTCCGTAAAACTTTTCCAGTCAAATGGAATCGATCCACTAACAGGAGATATTAAATATATTGACTTGGATAAGGACGGTGTAATAACAACAAATGACCAGATCTGGTATGATCTTGGACAGCCGAAATTTGGCGGTGGTATGAATTTCAATGTTGAATATGCCGGAATCAGTCTTAGCGGATCATTTAATGGTAGTCTTGGAAGGAAGATTTATGACTATAACAATGTTTATTATCGTCAGTCATCAAGCTTTGCTCTTTCCGGCGGGATTATGATAAATCGTCCTGAATGGATACTGGATGGTATGTGGCAGAAGCCTGGTGATAATGCAAAACTTCCCCGTGCCATTTATGGAGTAGCAGGTGATGCGACTGCGGCCTCCTCCCTTCGTTCTATCTGGAATACTTTACCTTCCGATTTCTACCTGGTGAATGGCGATTTTCTGAAATTACAGAACCTAACACTTGCTTATCAATTGCCACAGTCGTTAGTGAAAAAAGCAAGCATCAATTCTGCAAGGATATATATAGCTGGTCAAAATCTGTTGATATTTAAAAACAAGAACAACACCGCACTGGATCCTGAGATTCTTAGTTATGGTATGATGAATTCGCTGACTACATCCCCGATTTCGAGAATTTATACAATTGGACTGGATATTAATTTCTAATAAAAAAATAGTATGATAATGAAACCGAAATATTTTTTAAAACAATTTTCAGCCCTTGCTATCGCAGCTTCTGTAATAGCAACAAGCTGTAGCAAAAAACTGGATGAACCTACATCGCCAAACACTATCCAAGCGGAAAAAATAACGGCAAATGATATACCGGGCCTTACTCTGGGCATATATACGAATTACGCAACCAGTGGCATTAGCCGGATATACTTGCTCTCTGATATTTATAGTGATAATATGGCATCCACAGCTACCGGATATTCCTTTTTTGATTTGTGCAATATACCAATCAACGATACACGCATCAACGAGCTGATGATTGTTCGTTACAGAGCAATTGGTAATGCTAATCTTGTCATTAATGCGATTAATGACAATAATTTCCAGGGGCTAAATCAGTATAAAGGTCAAGCCCTGCTGATGCGTGCCTATTGTTATCTTGAACTGGCCAAACATTTTGGCGGTGTAGTAATTACAACTGGAAAAGAAGGCTACGCTCCTCGCAAACAAAATACAGTTGGAGAAGTATATGATTTCGCAATTAGAGATTTGAAAGAAGCGATCGACAATAATCTTTTACCTTCATTTACCAATGCTGCTGCGGGCAATATGCAAGCTGCCAAAGCTGTATTAGCCAGAACTTATTTACAACTCGGCAAGAATACCGAAGCAAAGGCACTTGCATTGGACGTAATCCAAAATTCCGGAGGTATTTCACTTACCACAACGGCAACATTTGCATCTAATTTTATTTCTACAGGTTCTGATGCAAGTAAGGAACTTTTGCTTAAAATACAGGAAGGCCCGATTGTAAACCCTACACAAAATGGTTTGTATGGTTCTTATAATTATGCCAATTTTGCAACGCCGACTTCTTACGTTATAAACACACTTTATGAGGCAACAGACGTACGCCGTAGTTTTGTTTCCTCCGGTAAATTAACAAAGTTTCTGTCTGATGCAAGCCCGATATATCCTTTGATCAGGTTAAGTGAAGTTTATTTAATTGCTGCGGAAGCGGATGCAAGACTTGGAACGATTGATGTTACTTATTACAATGCGGTTCGGGCCAAACGTGGTGTGGCACAAAAACTGAATTCAGATTTTGCTACCCCTGCTTTATTCTTGACGGAAATTGCTAACGAACGTAACCGTGAGTTTATGGGAGAAAGTTTACGTTGGGAAGACATGAAACGTTTTGGTCTGGCACAACCCCATTTGCAATCACTTGGTGTATTACCTGGCCATATTATATTCCCTATGCCTGAATCGCAAAGAGCCACCAATATTTTGTTGGATCAAAATCCTGACTATTAATAATGAAATGATCGATTGAAAAAAACATATTAAAATACATTTTGTACACTCTTTGAAGAACCAAAAAAGCTTTGTAAAGACCTCTTTATAAAGCTTTTTTGTTTACTTAGTCATTGCTTTAGAAAGTTAAAACAAGATTGATAATTATCCTTTTTTATACCCTTTTCATTGTTGTCAACATGAGTATTTTTTACCTTTTTTAGTGTTTGAAAAAGAAGTACGCCGTTGTTGTGTGTTGACTTGGGCAATGCTAAGTAGGCAAAATCACCACCGATACAACGATTTAATATATTCTTTCCCGTAAAGTCTTTGTTGCTTGTCAAGTCTCCCATCAATTAATTTCTTAAGCGAGTCTCAGAAGGATTTGTGTTTGCATTGTGGAACTCGCCGTGCATATGTACGGTAATTGTAATTCCAAGGGTTCTTGGCAAACTTTTGCAATCTATCAGTAATAGAAGTTTAGTTTCCCTTACACATTATAATGATTCTACTCAGCTGCGTTTATCACTGCTAATAGTTCACAAAGAAGAGCAATGAAGTGATACATCGTAAAAGATTAATTGTCAGCATTGCCGAATTACAAGTGGTGTTTAGTTGACTATGCCAGCCAATTCCAAACTTCTTTGCTTCAACTTTCTTGTTTCTATTTCCTCAATTACAGGTTCGGGCAATAAAATAAGGGACACACCATTTTCTTTCCACCAGTTTTTTCCATGGAGTGAAGCAACGGAAATTATACCCACTAGATATTTTCTTTCTTCCCGTGCATGCCATTCTTCAATCCATTCAAAATTTTCTTTTGGTATTAATGAAATATCATCAAAACTTACATACACCCGTAAAAAAATATCATTACTTAATGCATGGGGTTGATGGTGATATAATTTTTTATACTCATATTTATATTCATATCGCAAAGCGGATATGTCGCTGAGTACAGCTGATGCAGTCGGGAAACTACCCGCCCCTTTGCCATAAAAGAATTGCTTATCTGCAAATCCACTTTCAATTACTACGCCATTGTATTCATTTTTAACAAATGCAAGATGATCGTTCTGGTTTACAAATTGTGGCAATACAAAAGCGGCCACTTTCCCGTTTTTTAGTTTTTGGGCTTGTGCTACCAATTTTATTTCCTGATTTTTCTCGTTTGCAACAACTGCATCTGTGGCATGTATATTTTGAATGCCATTAAAAAGAAGTGCATCGGTTTTTTCAACGATGCCATAAGCATGAGTTAATAAGAATGCCCATTTGTTAACTGCATCGTAGCCTTCTACATCCAGTGTAGGATTACTTTCTGCAAAACCTAATTGTTGTGCTTGTAACAACGCTTGTTTAAAATCGAGACCTTCATCAATTATTTTGGTAAGCATATAATTAGTTGAGCCATTTACTATAGCCCGAACGGATTGTAGCAAATCGTAATCATAATATTCTTCGAGATTTCTTATTACAGGTATTGAAGCACAAGCTGCCGCTTCATATAATAATGATTTGCCTGTTTCTTTTTGTAAGGCCAGTAATTCAGTAAAATATTCGGCGATCATTTTTTTGCTGGCACTTACTACATCTTTGCCATTTTTCATTGCCGTGCTAACTATGTCGAAAGCCGCTTCAGTATCATCAATTACTTCTACTATTACATTAATATCCCGGTCATTTAAAAGCTCTTCTTTTTCCGTTGTAAATAATGAGGCGGGAGCATCTCTTTTCTTGCCGTAATTTTTGATGCACACTTTCTTGATTGTTGCATTTAATGAAGGCGTTTGGTTCAATACTTTGTAAAGGCCTTCGCCTACAACTCCAAATCCAAATAGCCCTATTGTTAATTGCTTCTGTGTTTCCATTTTATTGATTGACAATTTTTAAGAAATTCGATCTTTTTGCGTTAATAAATTTTGATAGTGCCGTTTCTATTTTTTCATATTCCAGTAAGAAACCGTCATGACCAAAATCACTGGCTATTGATAATAATTCTGCTCCGGTAATATTCTTTTGCAAAAACTCTTGTTCTGTAATAGGATAAAGTAAATCTGAACATATGCCGATCACTAATGTTTTTGCGCTTATTAATTTCAATGCAGCTTCAGCCCCGTTTCTATTGCGACCTATATCATGGCTATCCATACTTTGTGTAAGGCGATAATAGCATAAAGCATTAAACCTTTTTGTGAGTTTTAATCCCTGATAGCGTTGATAATTATCTGCTGCATAGAAAGCTTCATTACTCAATGGAACAAATGCTTTATCTCTTTGTTGTGTAATAGCATACCCATTATACTGACGATAGGAGAGGATTGCAATAGAACGGGCAACGGCTAACCCTTTTTGCCCTCCATTAATATGATTGTTTGAAAATGTTTCATCCGTTTCTATTGCCATTCTTTGCGAAGCATTGAAAGCAATTGCCCATGGTGATAAAACACCATTGGTGGCTATGGGTACTATATGGTCAAATAAATCGGGTTCTTCGATTGCCCATTCTAATAATTGCATGCCTCCGGTACTTCCACCCAATCCGATAAAGATTTTATTGATACCTAAATCATTTTTCAAATGCTGATACGTTTTGATCATATCCCTGATTGAGAAAACAGGAAAACTGTGATGAAAAGGTTCATTCGTTTCTGGATTGATACTTAATGGTGAAATACTTCCATAAGGGCTACCCGGTTTATTTACACAAATAATAAAATACTTCGCAGGGTCAAAAAACTTTCCTTCACCAACAAGGCCCGGCCACCATTCTATCGGATTGCTGTTGGCTGTTAATGCATGAAAAATCCAAACTACATTGTCTTTAGCTGCATTTAAATGGCCATGAGTAGTATAAGCCAGGTGAAATCCCGGGAGGGATTCACCTGACTCCAGCATAAATGGTTTTGTATGGTAATAAGTTTTTGTCAATTGTATGTTAAATAGCGAACAGAAACCTGAAGAGTGCGACGCCTGCTTACCGGCAGGCAGGAAAGGGACGATGATCAGGGCTCAGCAGCGGGTTACTTATTAATTAACTAATTCATTGGCGAATACTGCTGCAAATGCCTGTTCAAAATCTGCTTTGATATCTTCGATATGTTCAATACCTACGCTGATGCGTACCTGATTAGGTTGAACACCGGCTGCAATTTGTTCTGCTTCTCCTAATTGTTCATGGGTTGTAGAAGCCGGATGAATTGCTAATGATTTAGCATCGCCAACATTGGCCAGATGACTTACCAGTTTTAAAGAATCAATGAACTTACTGGCATTTTCTTTTGTGCCTTTTACACTAAAATTTAAAACACCACCAAAACCGTTGGTTAAATATTTTTTTGCTAATGCATTATAAGGACTGCTTTTCAAGCCTGGATATTGAACAGCTGCTACAGAAGGATGTTGCTCCAGCCATTCTGCTAACTTTTGTGCATTTTCTACATGACGCTGCACTCTAAGGCTTAATGTTTCCAATCCTTGTAATAATAGAAATGAATTGAATGGACTTTGAGAAGAGCCAAAATCTCTAAGACCTTCTACTCTTGCACGGATGGCAAAAGCAATATTGGGTAAGCCAAGTGGGTTGCCTTCGCCAAAAATATCCCAGAATTTTATGCCATGATATCCTTCTGAAGGTTCTGTAAACTGAGGGAATTTTCCATTTCCCCAATTGTAATTTCCACCGTCAATAATTACACCGCCGATAGTGGTGCCGTGTCCGCCGATCCATTTAGTGGCAGATTCAACTACGACGTTTGCACCATGCTCCAGCGGACGGAATAAATAGCCACCTGCACCAAATGTATTATCAACGATTAAAGGCAGGTCATATTCTTTGGCGAGGGCTGCAAATTTTTCAAAATCAGGAATGTTTAACCGGGGGTTGCCAATTGTTTCAAGATATAATGCTTTGGTGCTTTTATCTATATGTTTTACAAAACTTTCTGCATCATCGCCATCTGCAAATCTTGCTTCTATGCCAAGCCGCTTAAAGGCCACTTTAAATTGGTTGTAAGTACCTCCGTAGAGATAAGTTGAAGTGACAAAGTTATCGCCAGCCTGTAAAATATTATTCAATGCCAGGAATTGTGCAGCCTGACCTGAACCTGTTGCTACTGCAGCAACACCACCTTCTAATGCGGCAATACGTTGCTCGAAAACATCAGTGGTGGGATTCATAATTCGGGTATAGATATTTCCAAACTCCTTCAGACCAAATAGATTAGCAGCATGTTCGGCATTGTTAAATGCATAAGAAGTAGTTTGATAAATAGGGACAGCTCTTGATTTAGTAGTTGGATCAATTTGCTGGCCGGCATGTAATTGTAATGTCTCGAAATGAAGTCTGTTTGTCATCTTTTTTGAATTTTTGAAATTGACGAAAAATTGATTTGGGTATTTACATCAATTATCAAAAAAGACTATCGGGAGGAGCTTAAAACAAAAAAGCTCACCCGATAAATCAGATGAGCTTATAATATGTTGAATATATTTTGAAGCATTAATCTGACTTATCTGTCTCTCGTTAATAACGAGAGGTGGAATTGGCACCTTTCTTCAATAAAATTGAAGTAGGTTGTCAAGGCTTCATCGGGCCATTACCCTCTGCCTTTCTTGATAAGTTACTGTAAAGAACTAATGTAAAGATAAGGAGCAAAATTTCGTTTTACCAAATTGTTTATTAAAAAAGTTAGCAAACAGATGTTCGTAAATCTTATAGAAACCGTTCTGGTAATGAATTTGAGGAGACTGTTAATTTATTTTATTTAAAAGAAAGAGGTCGCATTGCTGCAACCCCTTTACCATTCAAATGAACCACCACGTTGAATATTTTTAGCTTAATTCTTTACCGTTTCTTTCTCTTCAATAATTTTAGTGCCAGTGTACATCCAGGCTTTAGCTACAGTAGTCTTTTTTATTTTTTTTGAAGTTGATGCCGGCAGCTCTTCTTCAGCCACTGGCATAAATGCTGTAGAAGGATCAGCCGCATTAAATTTTTTTCCAATCGCAATGCTTAATGTATTTGTTTCATTGTCGAATATTAATGTTCCTTCTGCTACATCTTTTCCATCTTCAGTTTTTTGTACTGGAATTTTATAGGTAGCTGGAGATTTACGCAACATGGCTTTTATTTTGCCCTGAGGAAGCCCTTCAACCCATACAAGTCCTTTGTTATCTGGATCAATCCTGATTGATACTGTTGAAGATTCAGGGTTTGTTGTTGATTCATATTGCCCTAATGCCGGAAATATATCGGCAGTAGTTAATGTTGGTCCAGTTGCTATATATTTTTCTTTGTATTGAGAAGTAATAGAATCAACTGTCGCATTTTTTTTGGCATCCCAGGTGGATTCCTGAGCTGACGCAGAAAATGAAAGACTAAATAATAATGCGAAAGCACATAGAATGCAAAATGGTTTTTTCATAAATAAAAATTTTAAAGATTAATTTGAAACTTCTATTCATATTAAAATACTGTGCCAGAGTAAAAATTTGTGGATAACTCGAAAAAATATTTTCTAACAAGGGTTTAATTGTGGATTAAAGAATCAAACGCAACAATTTCATTTATAACTTGTTTTGCCTGTTATTATCTATAAATATTTTCAAATAAAGTGAAGTAGTATCTTCGTTTAACAGTATGGCAAAAAAAGCAAGTAAAAAAAAGGAAGTGCCCGAAATTCAGCATGCAGATGCAATAGAAGTATATGGTGCAAGAGAGCATAATTTGAAAAATATCGATATTTCAATTCCTAAAAACAAGTTGGTTGTAATAACAGGAATCAGTGGTAGTGGTAAATCTTCATTAGCTTTTGATACTATTTATTCTGAAGGTCAGCGAAGGTATATGGAAACATTTGGAGCTTATGCCCGCCAGTTTATTGGCGATATGGAAAGACCTGATGTTGATAAGATCACCGGACTTTCTCCCGTTATTTCTATTGAACAAAAAACGACTAATAAAAATCCACGTTCCACTGTTGGTACAGTGACTGAGATTTATGATTTCCTTCGTTTACTATATGCCAGAATTGGTGAAGCATATTCCTATAATACGAATAAAAAAATGGTGAAGTGGAGTGAAGAAGAAATCGTCGAGAACATTTTTAAAAAATATAACGGCCAAAAAATTGCCTTATTAGCTCCATTAGTAAGAGGTAGAAAAGGACATTACAGAGAATTGTTTGAAGATGTAAGAAAGAAAGGATATTTAAAAGTAAGGATTGATGGCGAAGTAAAAGATATTACTCCAAAAATGCAGGTTGACCGATATGTGATACATGATATTGAATTGGTAGTTGATCGGTTACAGGTAACAGATGATTTAAAGCCGAGGCTTAGCCAAAGTGTTCAGCAAACACTAAAGCTAGGTAAGGATTTGCTTTTTATTTTGGTTGATGATAAAAAAGTTGTTCAATATTCCAAATTATTGATGTGTGAGGATAGTGGCATTAGCTATGAGGAACCATCACCAAATGCATTTTCTTTTAATTCGCCATATGGAGCCTGTCCCACCTGTAAAGGCTTGGGTAATGTTTATACAATTGATATGAATGAGGTTTTACCTGATGCATCAATTAGTGTAAAAGAAGGTGGTATTGTGCCTTTAGGAGAAGAAAGAAATGCCAGTGTATACCAACAAGTTAAAGAGTTTTCAAAAAAGAATAAAATTAAATTGGATGTACCTGTAAGCAAATTAACAAAAGCACAGCTTGATCTTTTATTATATGGCGATAAAGAAATTAATCCTTCTCTTGAAGTCGATGTAGATGATGAAACAGTGCCGAATGAATATACTGGTAGTTACGAAGGAATCATTCCAATGCTCAAAAGATGGTTTGCTTCATCTTACAGTTCAGAAGCATTACGAGAGTGGGTACAGCAATTTATGAGCTTAAAGCTCTGTACAACTTGTAATGGTGCAAGATTAAAAAAAGAAAGCCTTTGGTTTAAAGTAAATGGAAGAAATATTGCCGAGTTAAGTAATATGAATCTGGATAATCTCGCAGCCTGGTTTGATGGAATTGAGTTGATGCTGAGTGACAAACAAAAAGCG
Organism: Chitinophagaceae bacterium; assembly: GCA_024643655.1. GTDB lineage: Bacteria > Bacteroidota > Bacteroidia > Chitinophagales > Chitinophagaceae > JJ008. Next base: position 13,031 of record JAHEMM010000075.1, read on the forward strand.
ATTGGAAAAGATGTATTAAAAGAAATCAGAGAACGGTTACAATTTTTATTGGATGTCGGGCTTACATATCTTACTTTATTTCGGCCCTCTAAAACTTTAAGCGGTGGCGAATCTCAACGGATAAGGCTGGCTACGCAGATTGGTTCTCAATTACAAGGGATCACTTATATCTTAGATGAACCATCTATTGGATTACATCAACGGGATAATCATCGATTGATTGACGCATTGAAAAATTTAAGAGATATTGGAAATAGTGTATTGGTTGTAGAGCATGATAAAGATATTATGCTGGCAGCGGATCATTTAATTGATATCGGACCCAAGGCAGGCTATCATGGAGGTAAAATTGTTGCGCAAGGAATTCCATCGGAGCTATTAAAATTAAATACACTTACTTCTGGTTATTTAAATGGGCATCATAAAATTGCGGTTCCTAAAGAAAGAAGAGTAGGAAATGGCAATTTCTTTGAACTGAAAGGTGCGAAAGGAAATAATTTGCAATCTGTAGGAGCAAAATTTCCATTGGGTAAATTTATATGTGTTACAGGTGTGAGTGGGAGTGGAAAATCAACATTTATTAATGAGACATTATATCCCATTTTGTCTCAACATGTTTATGGGTCGAAGCAAAATCCACTTGAATATAAAACGGTGAAAGGATTAGAGCATATTGATAAAGTAATTGAAATTGATCAATCGCCGATTGGTCGAACACCAAGAAGTAATCCAGCAACCTATTGCGGGTTCTTTACAGAAATAAGAACACTCTTTGCATCTATTCCAGAAGCAAAAATAAGAGGATATAAACCTGGTCGGTTTTCCTTCAATGTTAAAAGCGGACGATGCGAAGTTTGTGAAGGAGGCGGAATGCGGGTAATTGAAATGAATTTCTTACCCAATGTATATGTGCATTGTGAAAAATGTAATGGAAAAAGATATAACCGGGAAACATTGGAGATTCGTTACAAGGGAAAATCGATTGCTGATGTTTTGGAAATGACAGTTGAAGAAGCCGTAGAATTTTTTCAGCATATACCTTATCTCTATCGCAAAATAAAAGTACTGGAAGAAGTAGGACTTGGCTATATCACTTTAGGACAATCAGCAGTAACAATAAGTGGTGGAGAAGCACAACGGGTAAAGCTTTCTACAGAACTAAGTAAGAAAGATACAGGTAAAACATTTTATATATTAGATGAGCCAACAACAGGCTTGCATTTTGAAGACATACAGCACTTATTGGATGTATTGAACAGATTGGTTGATAGAGGAAATACAGTTTTAGTAATAGAGCATAATATGGATGTGATAAAAGTAGCCGATCATATTATTGATTTGGGCCCGGAAGGTGGTGATGGGGGAGGAAGAATTTTATTTGAAGGAACACCAGAAGATTTAATAAAGAATAAAGAAAGTTTTACTGCTGAATATTTAAAAGCAGAACTAGTATAAAAGAGGATTTTGAAAATACATATTTACTAATAAAAAAACCCTTCAGTATGAAGGGTTTTTTTGAAAAAAGAATATAATTTATTTTACTTTATCATCAATACTTTTTGGAACTTTTACAATGCCTAAGAGTAATAATAAACCTATTGC
>JAHEMM010000009.1 GCA_024643655.1 Chitinophagaceae bacterium
TTAGCTACACCCGGTACAGTAGGACATTTATCATTATCATCAATGATGCCATCGCCATCAGTATCTTTTGGTGCAGGCGGCTCTTCTACTTTTGCAGGTTGTTTATGCTTGCCGAATAATTTCAGCTTTAATCCCATATGAATATTCTGGTTATAATACTTTACAGCCGTGTTTGGATTACCACTGTTATCAATATTAGTAAGTCCATGAATATAACGACCAAAAATGGTTACCCGGCCATGAGGAAATAACTCAACTCCACCTGTTACTGAACCATTCAACGTTTTAAAATCATCATCATTAACGTTAGGACTGTTTTTATCCTTAACTTCTGTAAGGATATCCTGCTGCCAACCTACAGTAAAAGCAAGGCTTTTACTTGCATGTAATTTCAATAATAATGGAACAGAGATATAACTCATTTTTCCACTGAATGTAGTACCATTATCCACTTCTGGTATAAGTGAATTACGGGAAAGTAAGATTTGTGGTTCAAAAGAAAGGCGCTTACTTAAAGGTACATTTAACCAAAAACCTGTAGCCCATCCGGTATGAAACTTATAGTCAATATTTCCGGTATTAGTACCTGTAATCCTTAATTTACTCAAATTAACGGCGCCTAAAAGGCCACCAGAAACGGTGTATTTATCTTTTGCCACAACATCCTGAGCCATAATGGCTAAAGAAAGGCAAAGAGTTAACAACACTGCGAAAGTCTTTTTCATGTTTTAATTTTATTTTAACAATTTATTAGTTTGCAAAAAAACAACTAAAACATTGCTTTTGTTCTGACGAAGGCTCAGCTTTTATCTGTTTTTATGCGAACAGTTAATTTTTTTATGTAAACAAGGTGAATTTATTATCAAAACCCTTCATCTAATTCATTGCAAAAATTATAGGCGTTCTCTTTGATAAAGAAATTAACTTGCTAGTATGTATGATTTGTTTACAAAGCCGGGTGTAAAGAACTTTCTTTTATTGCTTATTATATGGTATCTGTGTATTACGATATATTCTATATTAGGTATGTCGCCTTATTCTATGCTTTACAGGTATGAATTTTATACAAAATTTTCGTGGCCGAATTTTGTATTAATTTATTTTCTCATCATATGGATTATCCCCAATTCATTTAATGGGAATAAGCTTTTAAAATTAATTGCCCTGACATTTGTTGCATTAATTGTATTTATTGCCATTCGGTATATCAATAATTCCTTTTGGGAGAAAGATTACTATTATTCCTATGATTCACAAAATATAAAGTATAAGTTGTCTTTCATAAGGATTCTGGCCTGGGAAACAGATAGAGGTATTCTTTTTATATTTTTAGGCTATGCATTCAGGCTGATCATTGACCGAATTAAAACGGAATCTGATAAAAGAAAAATAGAGCAGGAAAAAATAAAAGCAGAATTGGCCATCCTGCACTCACAGTTAAATCCACATTTTCTATTTAATGTTTTTAATAGCATTTATTCAATGGCTTTAAAAAAGTCGGAACGAACACCTGATGCCATTTTAAAACTTACAGAAACCTTTAGGTATATTCTTAGGAAAAATGGAGAATCGGTCACCATCGGGGATGAAATTGAACATATAAAAAGATTATTGGATTTTGAGAGAATCCGATATCCCAAAGCAGTAATTCATTTTGATATTAAAGCTGATGAAAAACAAATGCAACAAGTTATCACCCCTTTAATATTTTCTCCGTTTATTGAAAATGTTTTAAAACACGGAGATCCAGGAACGGAAGAAACGCCTATTTCAATATTAATCGAAATTAATAATGATGAGATAATATTTTCTGTTAAGAATCCTGTTGCTACTTCACAAACACTGTTATTGGAAGAGTCAGATAATCAACAAGGGCTTAAAAACTTACAAAAGAGATTAGAACTTATTTATCCAAATCGATTTGTATTAAAGACAAAAAAATCAAATAATTCTTTTTCTGCTTACCTTTCTATAAAAAATAGTAATTAAATGTATGTAGTAGCTATTGATGATGAAAAAAATGCTTTGGATATTATTGAAGAGTATTGTTCAAAAATAGCTGAGATTGCTGATTTAACATTATTTACCGATCCGGTAGAAGGATTGAATTATATTAAGCAAACACCAAAAGTCAGTATAGTTTTTTTGGATATAAGAATGTCGAAGATAAGCGGACTGGAGCTGGTAAAACAACTTCCGGAAAGCATAAGTATTATTTTTACAACAGCTTACTCAGATTATGCAGTAAAAGGTTTTGAATTTGATGCGGTTGATTATTTAATGAAACCCTTTTCATTTGACCGTTTTAATAAGGCCTTCAAGAAAGCAATGAAGATGTCTTTACTCAGTACTAAAGAATTTGATACATCTTCAAAAAAAATTCTTTCTCCAGATGATTTCATTTTTGTTAGATCTGAAAACAGACTTATAAAAATAAAAATTAATGAATTGTTATATATAAAAGCAATGGGTAATTATATTACATTTTGCACCGATAATGAAAAAATAATTTCTTATAATACAATGGCAGAAATTGAGCAACAGCTAGAACCTTATAATTTTATAAGGGTGCACAAATCATATATCGTTTCAATAATTCATATTCAGGTAATTGAAAAAAATAAAATTAAAATAGGCAATAAAACAATTCCCATTGGTGAAACATATAAAAAGAATGTAAAAAAGTTGCTCAATAATTTATTATAGAAATATATAGGCAATAAAAAAGCGGATATGATATCATATCCGCTTTTTTTATTTAAGTGTTTACTTAATATTCTGTAGTCTTATCAAGTATCAGCTGTTTCATTGCCTCACCTGGTTGTAATTTATATTGCAACTGGCGCATTTTTCCTGTTTTTGTATCACCATCATAAATAGGAAATCTTCTGACCAGTGTATTTTCTACAAACTCATACTCATCACCGCCTTTATAACCAACCAGTGCTTTGTCATCTGCAGGCAGGTCTGGCATATGCACCATCCCAATTGATTTGCCATTGAATGTAGAGAATACATGTAAATGTCCCATATTGTCTGCAGACATATCGATAACACCAATTTCAGGTGAGTTATCGCCATCTATATCGTTAATAATTACATCTTTTATTGAGCCTTTTACATCAGAGCTTAGTGTATCATTAGTTTCTGTAAGTCCTGACGGAATTATTTTGAAATGATGTTCATCATTTTCACCAGCAGTGGAGATTGAAAATTTATATTTATCATAGGTTACCTCCTTACTAAATGGAGTTTGGATGTTTCCGCTTGCTGTTGTTTTTGTGGTATCATCAGTAGAAGCTTCTTTATCTGCAGCATTATTACAACTAAATAATAATGCTCCTATTGTTGCAGAAAAAAATATTTGTTTAATATTCATATAATCTGTTTATTAATAAAGTTAAAAATAAGGTTTAATATGACCCTCCGGTTGTGTAAATAATCATGGATGATGCCTTATCGGCCCAGCCAGAAAAATTAAATTTATTCTTAGTTCTTAAAACATTGTAACTACTACCCTTGAAATTAGGCTGATCATATAATACCACTTTCCATCCTGCAGGAAGTTGAAGAGAACTTAATGCATTATCCGGGAAACCAACATTTGGTAAATAATTAATAGAACCGGATCTTAATGTGATTGACTTTCCGCCAAAATTTTCATCTTCATAAAGTGTTACGTAGTCATTACTGCTTTCCGGATAATAATTATTGTTGTTATTATTATTATTGTTTTTGTTTCTTGTAATTAAAACACTGGATACTTTATCATTCCAATCCCGGCTCAAACAACTAACATCACCAGAGTAAGTAGCACTTCTTCCAGAGTATTTTGCATCTTCATAAACTGTAATAGACCATCCGGAAGGTATTCTGATAGAGGAAAGGTTGTCATTACTTAAACCAAGACCATTCACATCATGATAACCGGCGCTAAGAGAGCTGGCTCTTCCCCCATAATAACAATCTTCGTATAATGTAACAAGACTAGTATTAACATTATTATTATTGTTATTATTATTATTACTTCTTGTAATTAAAACACTGGATACCTTGTCATTCCAATCCCTGCTCAGACAACTTACATCGCCTGAGTAAGAAGTACTTTTTCCAGAATAGTTTGCATTTTCATAGATTGTAATAGTCCATCCGGAAGGTATTCTGATAGATGAAAGGCCATCATTTTTAATTCCAAGGCGATTGACATCATGATAACCGGCACTTAAAGAGTTGGACCGTCCTCTGTAATTACAATCTTCGTATAAAGTAACAAGACTATTATTTACAGGTGGATTTTCTGGTAACTGAGTTGCATTACCAATGTTATCAACAATAATGCTAAAGGTTTTATCATTCCAGTCACGACTTAAACAGCTTACATCATTTGTATAAATCATTTTAGAGCTACCACCTCCCGGAACATCGCTTGTATATAATACTACTCTCATCCCATTTGGAACTTTAATAGACGATAACTGTGCTGCACCGATTCTTGTTTGTTTAAGTGTGTAACGACCAGCTTTAAACATTTCGCTGCCGCCGCCGTAATTACAATCTTTATAGAGAGTAACATAATTTTGAGCTAAACTGATGCCCGATACTGCTAAAGCAATAAAAAGCATCAAAGTGATTTTTTTTTGCATGTACATTAATTTTTATATTTTACTTGTAATAATGGTCAAATATATTTTTTTTTTTAAACTACTTAACCAAAAAATTGAAACAAATTTTTAAACGATAAGTTCAGAATAAACTGGTAATTGTTTCGTCACTTAAAAACGCCTATTTGCATAAATATTAATCTTGTTTAAATAAAGCAGGTCAGGTATTGAGTTCAAAAAAAGGGTGAGCCTATTACTTTAAAAAGCATGTTCTACTTTATTACCAGGTAGAACAGACTTTTAATACAGTTTCAAATTCTTTGTATACACGGAATCAGAAAATTAGTATAACAACTAAAATTCTCTAATGGCACGAACATGGCCTTTGTTTTCTTTCTGAGATTCACCTTGAAAAGGCACAGATGGATCTTTTCCATAAGCGGTGCTTTTGTCTGTTTCTGATGGTGTAGAACTCCAGTAAAATTCTATTGTAAAATTACCGATGCTGCCACTTTGTTTCATCATTTCGTTCAATTCATCTTTATTAGGTAAGCGCCAATCTGTAAAATTTTGTCTCATTGATTTATGAAGACAGTTAATATTTACAATTTCCTTTGCTGCATACCAGCTCCAGCCACCTTCTAGATCCATCGTTTCGGCAACCAGTCCATGCATTTTATCAGCAGATAACTTAAATACATAGCCACCTAGTTCGGGATGCAAGCCAATGGTATATTTTTTTTGTGCAGTTGATACAAAAGCCAGACCTAGAATAACAGCCGCCATTAAGATAATTTTTTTCATAAAGGTTATTTAGTGGTAAAATATATATATGCTTAAAGTTAAAAGTATTTATGGTTTTAAAATTGAAATATTGGCTACAAGAGGGGTGATTGTAAAATAAGGTTGTTTCATTAATCAGGGTTTTTAAAAATCGATATGCTATAAATAGTTGCGCCTTCGTTGTATACGGTACTCGTATTTTGTCCGTTTGAGTATTTACCCGCATCATAATTTACTCTGAAAGAAATACCTTCAGGTTGATTGCTAAATGTGGCATATTCCCGGGACTCAATTTCAGATCGTAGGATTTCTTTCACCTTACCATAAATACTTTCAACATCTTTCAGTAACATGCCCACATGAATTCCTTTTTCTGTTTTGTACGTTTTATCCCAAACTTCAATATTGCTTATTCTCGCATTCTCATTTATTGGTGCTTGTGCATCTTCCTCATCGGCATAAAGCGTCATTACCATTTTTTCATCTTTGGATAGGCCTTGTGCCTGTTGATCATTAAGTATAACAGCAATTAAAGCAACTCCTTCCCCATCTCTTGTACGACTAAGCAACATTGGATTAACAGCGGTACGCACTTCTTTTACAGTCCATCCTAATTGAACTTTTCCAGCCACATTTTCTGTTATTAATTTGCCATTATCGACTTGCTGCATACCCTTCTCTTTCAAAGCCAGTTCTCTTTCTTTAAGTGCTAGTTCTTTTTCTTTCAGTTCTAATTCTTTTTGATTGTTTTTATTAGAGCCACATGAAATAATAACTAAAGTCATACAAATAATAAGCAGTAATTGACGCATGATTTTTTTTGAAATTTACTTAATCTTTAGAAAAAACAAGTTTAGTGATTAACTTATTTAGCATTTATTAGTAGATAAATAATGTTGGATTGCAATCTTGCAACTAATCAACATTGGTATCAGCTTTATTCTTTTTACGGGATTTTAGATAAGCGGGAATGGCCCAGACAAGAAAAATTAAAACTAAAAAAAATATAATTGTTTCAGTCACCATGTAACCCATACTGAACATGACAAAAAAATACATTAAAAAGATTAAAATAACAGTTAGAAAAATTTTTAGTCCCATGTGTTTTGATTTTATATTTAAAATTAAGTTGTCTGTAGTAGGCAATAAAAATTTCTTTTCTAAGCAACCTGAATATTTGTTTATAAAAAACATGTTCATTCAATTAAAGACTTTGCTTAGCAGATTTGTAAAACAAAAAACCCCAACATTTCTGTTGAGGTTTTATGTGGTGTGGGCCGGGGTTGAACCGGCGACACATGGATTTTCAGTCCATTGCTCTACCAACTGAGCTACCGCACCATCCTGAAACACAGCTACTCCGGTAAGTGGAAGCCTATCTTCGCTTTTGTGCTTCGGGGTTGCAAATATAGAAGGAATTCACAAAAAATCCACATTAAAACAGATTAATGTTTGTTCTTACATTCCATATAGGCTTAAAAACTTGATCCGCATGATTTTCAATTGTTCCCAACTGAAATTAAACTCAGACAATTCATCCATTGCCACCTGTAGCGATGAGGTTTCACATCCTTTAAAATACTCCAATATCTCTTCCTGATCATCTTCATCCAGCATTTCATCTATTGCATAATCCAAATTAAGCTTGGTGCCGCTGGCAGCAATGGTTTCCATTTCTTCCAGCATTTCGTCCATTTTCCAGCCTTTGTTTTTAGAAATTGTTTCCAAAGAAACCTTTTTATCTGTATTCTGGATGATATAAACTTTACTACCACTTTTGTTCATCACACTCTTCATCACAAAATCATCAGGCCTTTCAATATTATTGTCTTCAACATATTGTTTTATAAGCTCCACAAACGGTTTTCCGTATTTGATAGACTTGCCTTTACTTACTCCCTGGCATTTCTCCAGACCTTCCATTGTAATGGGATAAAAAGTGGCCATATCTTGTAACGAATTTTCAAGAAAGATGACAAAGGGCGGCAGGTTTTTTTTCTTTGCTTCTTTTTGCCGCAGATCCATCAACATGCTCATCAATTGTTCATCTACAGCAGAACCTACAGTTGTTTCAATAGTTTCTTCATCATCAGCATTAGCATTATCATATAACTTGTTCAAAACAATTTTAAAAGAGCTTGGTTTTTTTAGAAAGGCAGAAGCATTCTTTGAGAATTTTAGTACACCATATTCTTCAATATCTTTTTTTAGCATGCCTTCTAAAATCATTTGGCGAATCAATGAATTCCAGAAATGATTGTCTTTGTCATTGCCACTTGCAAAACATTTTAAAACATCATGCCGGAACATTTGTATTTGTGGTGTCAACTTTCCGCTAATGATTTTTACTACATAGTCAGTAGCAAATCGTTCGTCTAATTCTTTAATTGCTTTTAAAACAAGAATCACTTCCTCTTTTGCTTCAATTCTTTCTTTAGGGTGTTTACAGTTATCGCAATGACCACAGTTTTCATTTTCATAGTCTTCACCAAAATAACTCATCAAGATTTTGCGACGACAAACCCCGGTTTCGGCGAAAGCAACAGTTTCATTTATAAGTTGTGCACCCACTTCTCTTTCGCTCAATGGCTTGTCCCGCATCAGATGCTCCAGTTTACTTACATCTTTATGCGAATAATAAAGAATACATTTTCCTTCCAGTCCATCTCTTCCGGCACGGCCGGTTTCCTGGTAATAGTTCTCTATAGATTTTGGAATATTATAATGGATCACAAAACGGATATCAGGCTTGTCTATTCCCATGCCAAAGGCAATAGTAGCACAGATTACCTGCATCTCTTCGCCCAGGAATAAATCTTGTCTTTGTGATCTTAACTTACTGTCCAACCCTGCATGATATGCTACAGCTTTAATACCATTGGCCATCAATATATCAGCTAACTCCTCTGTAGTTTTTCTATTAAGTGTATAAATAATACCGCTTTTTTTGCCCATGCTTTTTACAAAGCGAACAATGTTTTCATCAACTTGTGCCTTTTTTATTTTGGGCAATACTTCATAATAAAGGTTTGAACGATTGAATGAAGAGATAAAAATATTAGGTTTTTGAAGATCAAGGTTCTTAACAATATCACTTTGTACTTTTGGTGTAGCAGTAGCCGTTAAAGCAATTACCGGTGCATCTGGATTTATCTGTATCATCATCTCCCGCAAACGTCTATATTCAGGACGAAAATCATGTCCCCATTCTGAAATACAATGTGCTTCATCAACTGCAAAAAAAGAAATTTTAAGATCTGCAAAAAACTCAATGTTGTCTTGTCTGGTCATTGTTTCGGGTGCCACATATAGCATTTTTGTTTTCCCGGATTTTAGATCATCGTGTACTTCTTTAATTTCTTTTTTATTTAAGGTTGAGTTTAAAAAGTGAGCAACGTTATCATTACTACTATAGCCTCTAACTAAATCAACCTGATTTTTCATTAAGGCGATCAACGGGGAAACAATCAAAGCAACACCATCACTAATCATTGCCGGTAACTGATAACATAAACTTTTACCTCCACCAGTTGGCATTATTACGAAAGTGTCGTGGCCAGCTAATAAAGACTCGATTGCTTTTTCCTGCGTGCCTTTGAATTTGTTGAATCCAAAATACTCTTGCAGGGATTTGTGCAAGTCAAATTTCTGCTTCGTTGTTACTGCTTTTGTGGTTTTTCCTTCACCAGCCTTTGCTTTTTTACTTGCAGGCTTCTTTACTGTTGATGTTGCCATTTTGCTTTAATTTCCATTGCATTTTTTAGTAAATGCATATTCATTTAAGATACTTCTTTTACCCGACAAGTGAATGCTGTACAAAAATATTTTTTGCACAAACCGAAATTTTTCGGTTAAACAAGTGTTTTTACAAACTTAATGCTTGGGTTGTCAGTGGTTAATGTAAACCAATCAGGTGCCCGTTAAATTAGGAATGCAGTAATTATTCACCAGTTTAAGATTCTAAATTTTCATTAGTATGGATTTCAATCGTCAGCGAATTTATGAAAAACTCAAATTCAAATGCTTTCTAAAATGCTAAAAAAAGAAACCTTATGATCCATAACCTACTGTTCTTATTAAATCATCTAAATTTGCTGCCATTATCCATTAGTTGATAAGTGAATTCTTCATTATATGCCCGATTCTATCAAACAAGTTGCATTAAGAACCATTGAGTTAGAGGCAAAGTCCATTACTGGATTGACTGCATTTATCGACGATGATTTTGAAAAAGCTGTTAATGTAATTGCAGGAAGCAAAGGCAGGCTAGTAGTAAGTGGTATTGGGAAAAGTGCTGTTATTGCTCAAAAAATCGTTGCTACGTTGAACTCAACAGGCACCCCATCAATTTTTATGCATGCTGCAGACGCTATTCATGGCGATTTAGGTATGATATTAAAAGACGATATTGTTTTAATTATCAGTAAAAGTGGCGAAAGCCCGGAGATAAAAGCGTTAGTTCCCCTTATTAAAAACTTTGGCAATATAATAATTGCCATGGTTGGTAACCTTCAGTCATTCCTGACAAAAAACGCAAAGATTATTATTAATACAACGGTAGAAAAAGAAGCCTGTCCAAATAACCTGGCCCCAACAACCAGTACGACCGCTCAATTAGTAATGGGTGACGCACTGGCGGTTTGTTTGATGGAACTCAAGGGGTTTCATAGTGATGATTTTGCAAAGTTTCACCCGGGTGGCTTATTGGGAAAAAAATTATACCTGAAAGTAGCTGACCTCATAAGCGGAAACGAAAAACCAAAAGTTGAAACTACTCAATCTTTAAAAGAGGTGATTGTAGAAATGACGCAGAAAAGGCTGGGAATTACAGCAGTGGTAAATAAGGACAACGGTTTATTGGGTATTATAACAGACGGAGATTTAAGAAGAATGTTGGAAAAGAATACAGCCATCGATTCAATAAAAGCCGGCGATATCATGACTTCAAATCCAATAACTATTGAGCTCGATAAATTGGCTGTTGATGCATTGAATATGTTGCGAAAAAACGAAATAACGCAGTTGGCTGTAATATCAAATGGAAATTACGAAGGTATTTTACATTTGCATGATTTAATAAGAGAAGGATTAATATAACGGGTGAAGATTGATTGGGTTTCCCACTCACAGTTCACCATTCACCATTCACAGTATGAATAAACATCATTACGTTGCAATAATGGCCGGCGGAATCGGAAGCCGGTTTTGGCCGATGAGTCGTACAGACTTTCCAAAACAGTTTTTAGATATTCTGGGTACCGGAAAAACCATGATTCAACAGACCTTTGAACGGTATAATAAACTGGTACCAGCGGAAAATATATACATTGTTACTGCACAAGAATATGTTCCTATTGTAAAGCAACAATTACCAGAAGTAGCTGATGAGAATATACTAGCTGAACCTTCCAGAAAAAACACGGCTCCTTGTATTGCTTATATCGCTTTTAAACTATTTAATAAAGATCCAAAGGCTTTAATGGTTGCTGCACCTGCAGATAACCTTGTTTTAGAAACAGATGAGTTTGTAAAAACAGCAAAGAAAGCATTTGATTTTGTAGATAGTGTCAACGCCTTGGTTACAATTGGTATTAAACCAACTTATCCAAATACGGGATATGGATATATTCAACACGAAACAAAAGAAGCTGCTTCGGATATTTATAAGGTAAAAACATTTACAGAAAAGCCAAACCTTGAGTTAGCGAAAACATTTATAGCAAGTGGAGACTTTTTGTGGAACGCAGGCATCTTTACCTGGAAAGTAAAAAATATTCTTACCGCTTTTGAAAAACATTTACCCGAAGTTTATGAGGCTTTTGCGGCTGAGAAAGACAAATTCAATACAAATGAAGAAAAAGAAGCAATAGAAAGTATATATCCATTATGTACCAATATTTCAGTTGATTTTGGGGTAATGGAAAAAGCAGATAATGTTTATCTTATACCTGCATCTTTCGGTTGGAGCGATTTGGGTACCTGGAACAGTGCATGGGAAAATAAAGACAAAGATTATTTTGGAAATGCTGTGGTTGGAAAAAAAGTAATGACGGTAGATGCCAAAAATTGTATTGTACATGTTCCGGATAATAAATTGGTATTGTTACAGGGTTTAGATGAATTTATCGTCGTAGATACAAAAGATGTTTTATTGATTTGTAAAAAAGAAAAAGAACAGGAAATTAAAGACTATGTGGCTGAAGTAAAGCGGAATATGGGCGAAAAGTTTCTTTAACGAGCAAAAATAGTTGAAAGTAGTAGCCCCGGTTTGTCCGGGGTTTTTTATTTTTAAGGAAGAAAATTTATTTATGCCAACACTACCATTACAAAATATTCTGTTTTTGGACATAGAAACAGTTCCACAACATCCTTCTTATAATGATGTACCCGATGATTGGAAAAAACTGTGGGATACCAAATCTACTACATTGATAAAATACCACGAAGGGCAAACAAATGAAACGTTGTATCCACGAGCAGGTATTTACGCAGAGTTTGGAAAAATTGTTTGCATTAGTTGTGGAGTAATACACGGCAATGGCGAACAACGAAAAATAGTTTTAAAAAGTTTTTATGGCGATGATGAGAAAAAATTGTTGAGTGATTTTATCGATATGGTAAATAAATGGGCAACAGGTGAACCAAAGTTTCTTTGCGCCCACAATGGAAAGGAATTTGATTTCCCTTATCTGTGCAGGAGAATGATTATTAACCAACTTGCTATTCCTTCTTTACTAAATATAGCTGGAAAGAAACCATGGGAAGTAAATCATTACGACACATTGGAACTTTGGAAGTTTGGTGACTTTAAAAGTTTTACCTCTTTGAATTTATTAGCACATACCTTAGGTGTGCCAACACCAAAAGATGATATAGACGGTAGTATGGTATGGGAAGTGTATTGGAATGAAAAGAATCTGGATCGCATTGTTACCTACTGCCAGAAGGATGTAATTACCGTTGCGCAAATTTTATTAAGAATGAACGGAGAGCAATTAATAAAAGAGGAAAATATTGAAATTAAGGGCTAAGAGTTTAAAAGAGAAAAAGAGGCAAGGAGGATAGTTCTTATATTAAATATTTATTTTGTGCTTTAATGACTTTTTTTATTAAAATAATTTTGGTTAGGAGTCTTCTCTCTTTTTCTCCTTCACTCCTTTAAACTCTTAGTTAAATGGAAAGAACAAATTATTCGTCAGGTGCCAAGTGGGAAGATATTGTAGGTTATAGCCGGGCAGTTAAAATTGGAAATACGATTGAAGTAACCGGAACGGTAGCTGTAGATGAGAATAGTTTATTGGTTGGGAAAGACGATGCGTATGCACAAACAAAGTATATCATTGAAAAAATAGAAAAAGTATTGCAACAGGCTGGCGCATCATTAAAAGATGTGGTACGCACCAGAATGTTTGTTACAGATATTTCCCGATGGGAAGAGTATGGGAAAGCCCATGGCGAATTTTTTAAAGCGATTAAGCCATGTACCAGTTTGATTGAAGTAAAAGGATTAATAGCACCAGAATACTTAATTGAAATTGAAGCGACGGCTATTTTATCAAAATGAAAAAATGAAATTATTGTAAAATGAAAAAATTATTATTTGTAATTACTGCTGTAACTTTCCTTTATTCCTGTGCTAATGATAAAAAGCAAGAAAAGGAAATAGTGGATGCGAAAAGCGAAATAAAGATTGACTCAACATTAATTACAGATACCAGTTGGGGAGTTATACGTACCAACAACAACTTTGAAAACCTGCAACAACTCTTCGGTGATGCTAATGTGGTAGATGAAAGAATTTGTGGACCAGAATGTGTTGATTCAATCGATGTAACAAAAATTTACAAAGGAACCAGCAAGGAAATAACTATTTACTGGGATACTGAAGACTATCATAAATTAATTAATCTTATTGAATCTGTTCAGGAGAATGCCCCTTATCATACTGCTGCTGGAATAAAAATTGGCAGCACATTAAAAGACTTATTAATTGAAAATGGACAGCCAATTAACTTTTTAGGATTTGGTTGGGATTATGGTGGAGCTATTACAAATCTTAATCATGGTAAACTTGATGATACTTACATAAAATTCAGAGTTGATCTAAAGGGAGAATCAGCAGACAATGATCTTATGGGAGACATTGAGTTAAATACAGCCATGCCTGCAGTAAAAAAGAATATTGATAATATAGTTGTATCTCGGTTGTTTTTATACTTTAAAGATTAGTTATTGTAAGTATGAATATTGAGTCACTTAGAAATTATTGTCTTTCAAAACCAGACGTAGAAGAAGGATTTCCATTCGGACCGGAAACGCTGGTAATGAAAGTGGAAGGAAAAATTTTCCTGTTAACCGGACTTGATAATCCAGTATTAAGTTTCAATGTAAAATGCGATCCCGATAAAGCGATTGAATTGCGGGAAGAGTTTTCTTGTGTACTTCCGGGATATCATATGAATAAAAAACACTGGAATACAATTGTAGTTGACGGAACTGCTAATACTAAACAATTAATAGAGTGGATTGATGATTCGTATGATCTGGTAAAACCAAAGAAGAAAAAATCTAAATCATAATTTCCTGAATATTGCCTGCTACTTCAAGTCCTGCATTATGTCCTGTATCGCTTAATAAAACCGTATTATTCTTTTTATCAGTCAGCATTACAGTAATTGAAGAGGTCATACTTTCTTCAATTCGACCGTTCATAAATCCATTAATCGGTGATGCTAAAGTTGTGGCACCATCTCTTATGGCTAAAATTTCAAGTAAGTGATTTTTATTTTCTAAAACAATCTCAACTTTCTTTTCATCAGCATATGATTTACGAAGTTTCGATTGATTGTATGTTGTAAAACGAATTAACCGATCCTTCAACCAAACACCGGCAATAAAACCAACAAACGAACTTCTAACCCACGGAATTTTTGCAACTGAGCATTTTAAAGAAATACCAGCTTCGCTGAAATGATTGCTTTGCATCCAGAAATAAGCCGATGGAAAAGAACGACCCCAATCTTTTTCCATATAACCCCTGCCATTGGTAAAGTCAATTCGTTCTCCATTTATCACCAATGTGCCATTAATAATGTGATCCATACTTACAATACCATGATAGCATTCCATAAAAGGCACAAAAGCAAACGGTCCCATTATACCAGGCGAATACCATGGCTTTGGCCACGGTATATTTTCCGAAAAGTTCAAACTTCCAACGATGTTGGGTAAGTTGAGTGCTAGATTATTTTCTGAAAAATGATTATCACCAATATTGATTAAAAATTTTTTGGGCTGAGCAATAAAATCATCAAATGGAAATTTATGATAAGCAGATGTTTGTTTCTTTCCATCCAATACCTGAATAAATGAATGTTGCTTGCCTGCCTCATCCATAGCAATACCTGGAATAAAAGCAAAAGCACTTTTTTCATCTGCACTGATAAGTTTAAAATACCAACCTTCAAAGTAGTTTTTCTTTTTTCCCCAACCCTGAAATTGTTCGGGATTAAAGAATGCATGAAGTTTATTGGTTAACAATACGATGATTTTTTATTAATCAACAAAATACATAACATATTAATCAATGTTGGATAAATGCAATTAATTTTACGAAAACTATAATTATTTAATTTGAATACTATTCAACTTGTTTCCAGGCTCCCCAACGTAGGTACAACCATTTTCACAGTAATGAGCGCCTTGGCTAGCGAACATAAAGCAGTTAATCTAGGTCAGGGTTTCCCGGATTATCCAATGAGCGAAGAGCTGATTGCTTTGGTAAACGAAGCAATGAAAAATAATTACAACCAATATCCACCCATGCCGGGTTGGATGCCATTGAGAGAAGCCATTGCAGAAAAAGTAGACTTTTTATATCAATCAGTTGTAAATCCTGATACAGAAATTACCATCACTCCCGGTGGTACTTATGCTATCTACTCTGCTTTTACAACCATTTTACAACCAGATGATGAAGTGATTGTATTTGAGCCGGCTTATGATAGTTATATCCCCAATATAGAAATCAACGGAGCTAAAGCAGTAAGAGTTGCATTGGTTTATCCTGATTATCATATTGATTGGAATGCAGTAAAAAATGTAATCACCGATAAAACAAAAGCTATTATCATTAATTCACCACATAATCCAACAGGAAGTGTTTTAAGTGAAAAAGATATTGAAGGATTAAGAAGCGTTGTGGAAGGCACCAACATTTTTATTATCAGCGATGAAGTGTATGAGCATTTGATCTTTGATAATATTCCTCACCTCAGCATACTTCGTTATCCAGATTTATTAAAAAGGAGTTTCGTTTGCTCTTCTTTTGGCAAAACGTATAACTGTACTGGTTGGAAAATGGGTTATTGTATAGCTCCTCCAGAACTAACTAAAGAGTTTAGAAAAGTGCATCAGTTTAATGCGTTTACTTGTCATACGCCTACTCAGGTGGCACTAGCAACTTTCCTGAAAAATAGAGATGCTTTTTTATCCTTGTCGTCCATCATGCAGGAAAAAAGAGATTATTTTATTGAATTGATGCAACAAACAAAATTCACTTTGCAAAATTCATACGGCAGTTATTTTATTTGCGGAACCTACGAAAAAATGAGTGATGAAGGCGATAAAGACTTTGCTATCCGACTTACAAAAGAAGCCGGTGTAGCTACCATTCCTGTTTCTGCTTTTTATCAAAATGGTAAAGACGACAAAGTATTGAGGTTTTGTTTTTCAAAGAAAAAAGAAACACTGGAAGCAGCCGTTAATAAACTAATCAACTATTAATGGCAATCGATTCCCGATACAAAGGCATATTATTTATGCTGTTGGCTGCTCTTGGATTTTCACTAATGGGCGGTGCTGCCAAATTGCTAAAAGGAAGTTTTGGTGCCGGGCAATTGGTTTTCTGGAGAAATGCAGTTGGGCTTTTATCATTGATCATTTTATTTATTTCTAAACCTCCAAATAGTAAAGGCGGAAAACTAAGGCTACTCGTCTTTCGTGGTATTATGGGGACTACCGCATTGTACACATTATTATATTGTATCCTTCATCTTCCGCTTGGCACAGCAATGACTTATAATTTGACATCTGCTATTTTCATTGCCATCTTTTCTTTTTTTCTATTTAAAGAGTATCATGGTCGAATTGTTTTGTTTGCGGTACTGCTTGGCTTTATAGGAATGTTACTGGTGTATCAACCAGCCATTCATTTCCCCTGGTATTATCATGTAGCCGGATTAACATCCGGAATCTCATCAGCCATAGCCTATATGTCTGTTAACAGATTAGCTACTTACTACGATAACAGAATTATCATGTTAGCTTTTATTGGTAGTGGCTTTATTGTTCCTTCGTTATTTATGATTGTTCGCTATGCTTTTCAACTACCGCCAGACAATGTTTTCTTTATTGATTGGAAATGGCCGGTTGGTATAGAGTGGTTATATGTTTCATGGTTGGGACTGGCCGCATTATTCGGTCAATATTTTGTTACCCGATCGTATGGAGCTGATAAAGCTGGTATAGTCTCTGCTATTGGCTATTCTAATATTGTGTTTTCTGTTTTTATCGGAATGGCATTAGGAGACAATTTCCCTGATTTGATATCATCAACAGGTATGCTCTGCATTATTGCAAGCGGAGTGATCATATCTGTTGTTAAGTGGCGGACAAGAACCTTGTCAGGCTAAGATTCAATAATATATTTGGTAGTAATTTCTTTTATCGTATATTTGCGATATAAGATTTAATTATGGCTATTCATAAAAAAGAAGCGTTTACACAAAAGGAACAGGATCTTGCCAATTTTGCTAAGGCAATGAGCCATCCTGCCAGAATTGCAATATTGAAAGTATTAGCACAACGAAATGAATGTATTTGCGGAGAAATAGTAGAACTGTTGCCGTTGGCACAATCCACCGTATCACAACATTTAAAAGAATTAAAAACAGCTGGTTTAATTTCTGGCTCTATTGATGGTCCCCGTAGTTGCTATTGTATTAACTGGAAGGCCTTTGAAAAATTCAGTAACGAATTCAATTATCTTTTTAATAAGCTAAAAGTTAATAACGAAAAAGCTTGTTGTTAAGCCCCCAATCCCCTGAAGGGGCTTATTGGGTTTATTGCCAAAATCAAATCAATCAATAAAAAAATATTTAATCAATTATTTCAACAAAAAGTAAAGCCATGAACACAAATTCAGCAATCAAAAACCTGGTCCGGGAAAAGTATACAGCCATAGCCAACCAATCAAAAGAGCAAAACGAATCTTCCTGTTGCGGAGCAACAGGTTCTTGTGGTACCGATGTATATAATATCATGTCAGAAGACTATACAAAGCTGGAAGGTTATAACGCAGATGCAGATCTGGGATTAGGTTGTGGTCTTCCTACTGAGTTTGCCAATATAAAAGAAGGTAATACTGTAATTGATTTAGGTAGTGGTGCCGGTAATGATGCTTTTATTGCCCGAAAGATAACAGGAGAAAAAGGAAAGGTGATCGGTATTGATTTTACTGATGCAATGATTGCAAAAGCAAGAGTAAATGCGGAGAAATTGGGATTACATAATGTTGAATTCCGCCAGGGAGATATTGAAGATATGCCGGTCACATCCAATCATGCTGATGTAATTGTTAGTAATTGTGTATTGAATCTGGTTCCAAACAAACATAAAGTTATCAGTGAAATATTTCGGGTGCTTAAACCAGGTGGCCATTTCTCTATTTCAGATATCGTATTGGAAGGTAACCTTCCGGATAAATGGAAAGAAGTAGCCGAACTTTATGCCGGCTGTGTAACAGGAGCTATCCAGAAAGAGGAATACCTGGATATTATTAGGCAAACAGGGTTTATAAATATCACTTTACAAAAAGATAAACCGATAATTCTGCCTGATGAGATATTGGCAAATTATTTAAGTGCTGAAGAAATTGATACTTACAAAAAAGGGGATACAAAAATTTCAAGTATCACTGTTTATGCAGAGAAGCCTGCGAAAGATGATCGTAATTGTTGCGAACCGGGGAGCGGATGCTGCTAAAAATTAAAAGAGTCCTGCATTGCGGGACTCTTTATCTTTACGACTATGGTAAAGAAAATTCTTTTCGTTTGCATAGAGAATAGTAACCGCTCACAAATGAGCCAGGCATTTGCCAAAATGATTGGTGGCGATGAAGTGGAAGCATACAGTTCGGGTTCAAAGCCATCCGGAAGAATAAATCAGAAAGCGATTGAAGCGATGAAAGAGTTGGGTTATGATCTGAAAAAACATCGTTCTAAATCATTGGATCAGGTAAAAGAGTTTGCACCATTTGATGCGGTTGTTACGATGGGTTGCGGCGATGCCTGTCCCTGGATGCCTGCCAAACAATTTATCGACTGGCAAATTCCTGATCCCAGAGAAATGAATGAAGTTGATTTTAGAAAAGTTCGGGATCTAATTAAAGTAAAAGTTGAAGATCTTTTAAAAGCGATTTAATTTATTGTTCCAATATATTGTTCTGGTATAGGGTTGTCTTTTGTTTCGCCTTCCCATAAAATAGTTATCACCCACCATCGTTTTCCATCATTCCACAATTGAAAGCTGTTAATCCCCCGCATAAAAGGTTTCTCATCCTGTAAAGTTTTCTTGCTTTCATAAGTACTGAATAGATGAACTATGTTTCCGTATCGTTCTGTCTTACGACCGATCTCCGATTCAAAGAATCCATTTTTTTCCAAAAATGAACCAGAAGAAGTAATATAATCTTCTAAACTCATAGCTCGCCTTGTTCCTTCACCTGTTTCTTTTTTCCCGGTTGGTATTAATCGGGCATCCATTGTAAATAAAGTTCGCATTCTATCCCAATTTCTTTTTTCACCGGCAGGGCCGGAAATAACATCATAAACCGCTTTGATAATTGCATTTACAGATGAAACATCATTTGGGTTGGCAGGAATACTGTCTTTGCTATTTGCAAATACTGAAGTACTGATTACTAAAGCGATTAAAAGAATGGATAGCCTTTTCATGTATGATTCTTTTTTATCAAGATAAGGAACATAATAATATTCCGGTGGCCGTTCATAAAAAAGGGTAGTATATATATCATACTAGGGCATTTGCTGCATAGCATTATCTTTGCCCTCCAAAAATCGGACTATGTTCAACAAGAGAATTAAGATAAAAGAACTGCTTACGCAAGAGCCAAATGGACAAGAAGTAATTGTAATGGGTTGGGTAAGAACCTTTCGCAACAATCAGTTTATTGCATTAAATGACGGTAGTACAAATAATAATCTGCAGGTGGTGGTAGAGCTGGGTAAGTTTGATGATGAATTGTTGAGAAGAATCACAACATCTGCTTCACTAAAAGTGACAGGTATTATTGAACCTTCATTAGGCAAAGGTCAAAAGATGGATTTGAAAGCGGCTACGATTGAAATATTGGGCGATAGCGATGCGGAGAAATATCCATTGCAACCAAAGAAACACAGCCTTGAATTTTTAAGAGAGAAAGCACATCTGCGTTTTCGCACCAATACATTTGGTTCAGTATTCCGTGTTCGTCACGCATTGGCATTCGCAGTGCATAAATTCTTTAATGATAAAGGATTTTTATACATGCATACTCCGATCATTACCGCCAGTGATGCAGAAGGTGCTGGTGAAATGTTTAAAGTAACTACATTACCTGTTGATGGTTCAGCTACAAGAGATGATGCAGGTAAAATAGATTTCAAAGAAGATTTTTTTGGAAGAGCTACCAACTTAACAGTAAGTGGACAATTGGAAGGAGAATTAGGAGCAACAGCGTTTGGCGATATTTATACATTTGGTCCAACATTCCGTGCAGAGAATAGCAATACAGCAAGGCATCTTGCTGAGTTCTGGATGATAGAACCTGAGATGGCTTTTTATGATCTGGAAGACAATGCAAATCTTGCTGAAGAGTTTATTCAGTACCTGATTAAATATGTAATAGAGAATAATAAAGAAGACCTTGAGTTTTTGGCGCAGCGTTTAGCAGAAGAAGAAAAGCAATTGCCACAGGATAAGCGCAGCGAAATGGGGTTGATAGAAAAATTGGAATTTGTATTAGCTAACAGTTTTGAAAGATTGACGTATACTGAAGCAATTGATATTTTAAAGAATAGTAACCAGAATAAGAAAAAGAAATTTCAATATGAAGTAACTGGTTGGGGCATGGATTTGCAAAGTGAGCATGAACGATATCTGGTGGAAAAACATTTTAAAAAACCTGTGATATTGACTAACTATCCTGCTGCCATTAAATCATTTTACATGCGGCTCGATGATAATTGTGAACCCGGCAAACAAACGGTATCTGCTATGGATATTTTAGCTCCGGGTATTGGTGAAATTGTAGGAGGCTCTCAAAGAGAAGAACGATTAGATAAATTGGAAGCAAGAATGAAAGAGATGAACATTCCATCTGAAGAAATGTGGTGGTATTTAGACACTCGACGTTTTGGTACTGTACCACATGCAGGCTTTGGTTTAGGATTTGAAAGAATGGTTCAGTTTGTAACAGGCATGACAAATATCAGAGATGTAATTGCTTTTCCGAGAACCCCGGGAAGTGCAGAGTTTTAATCTAAATAGAAAATACAAAAACAGTTTTTAAGAGGTGCTAGAACAGCACCTTTTTTTTATACTACTTATTGGATATTCTCTTTCAATGATATTGTTTAATATTGTACAAGGGGTATTATAAATCAGTCATGAAAAAATATCTATTCTTATTTTTATTATTATTTTCTTGTACAGCATTTTCTCAAACCTGGGGGGATTTAAATGATCAGGTTATAGAATTGTTTAATAAAGGTGACTATGAAAAAGCAATTCCTTTTGCAGAGCAGGCAGTTTTAACAGCCAAAAAAGAATTTGGCGAAATACACTCTGATTATGCAAGTAGTTTAAATAACCTCGCAGTTTGTTACAAGCTTTTGGGGCAATACGAAAAAGCCAAACCGTTATATCTGGAATCAATAGGAATTCGTAAAATCGTGTTGGGAGAAACTCACCCCGATTATCTAGCAAGCCTAATTAATTTGTCAAATTTGT
The DNA here is from genome assembly GCA_024643655.1 of Chitinophagaceae bacterium. GTDB lineage: Bacteria > Bacteroidota > Bacteroidia > Chitinophagales > Chitinophagaceae > JJ008. Next base: position 21,456 of record JAHEMM010000009.1, read on the forward strand.
ATTCGGAGGTTGGTCAATACGAAATAGCTGAAACAAACTTATTGATAGCAAAAGAGATTTATGAAAAAGAAATAGGAGAAACCAATCCTAATTATGCATTATGCCTGAATAATCTGGCTGGGGTATATATGAGTAAAGGCGACTATGAAAAAGTCGAATTGTTATATCTAAAATCAAAGGAGTTGCGCAAGACTCTATTTGGAGAATCTCACATAGAATATGCAAGTAGTCTAAATAACCTGGCATTATATAATAAGAAATTGGGCCAATATGAAAAAGCCGAAAAGTTGTACCTGGAGGCATTAGAAATTTGGAAAAATGTGGCTGGGAAATCTCACCCGAACTATATAACTACTTTAAGTAATCTTTCAAGTTTATATAAAATCAAAGGCCAAAATAAAAAAGCCGAAACAATGTACTTGGAAGCACTAGAGATTCGGGAAAATGTGTCAGGTAAAACACATCCAGGCTATGCTAGCATTTTAAATAACATGGCTAATTTGTATATGAATATGGAGCAATATGAAAAAGCGGAGTTGTTATTCTTACAATCAAAAAGCATTTACAAAAACGTATTAGGAGAAACGCATCCAGACTATGCGAATGTCTTAAATAACCTGGCTGGGTTTTATGTATTTATGGAGCAATATGAAAAAGCTGAACCACTGTTTTTGGAGTCAAGTGAAATCAAGAAAAAGGTATTGGGCGAAACTCATCCTGATTATGCAGACGGTTTACACAACCTTGTAACTTATTATAGAAAAACCGGTAAATATGAAACGGCTGAAAAATTTATAATGTTAAATAATCAAATTGTAATTAATAACTTAAAAAAATTTTTTACTTGTTTGTCAGAAAAAGAAAAAGGAAATTATCTCGCCAATAATATTAGTTTAAATAATTCCAATAACAATTTTTTATATCAGTATCCACAGGCAAAAGCTGACTTTTATATGGAATGTTTTAACCTGCAGCTACTACTCAAGACACTTTCATTGGAAGATACCAAGTCCGGTATAGAAGCCATTAGAAAAAGTACTAATGAAACGATAATCAAACTATATGAAGACTGGCAAACAAACAAAAATATTTTAGCTAAACAATATGCATTGGCAATAACTAAACGAAGAAAAGATTTACAAGAATTTGAAAACACAACAGAGGGTATTGAAAAAGAGTTAAACCGAAAATCATCTCTTTTTAGAAAAGAGCTTACGTCTTTTAATATTAACACTATAGATATTTGGAAAAATTTACAAGAAAACGAAGTAGCAATTGAGTTTGTCCGATTTAATCTTAATAAGGAAAAATGGACCGACAGCATTATGTATGCTGCTTATATTTTGAAAAAGAATGACAGTATACCACTGTTCATTCCGCTTTTTGAAGAAAAGCAATTACAACAATTATTAGCGAGTGCCGGAAAATCTGCCGAGAGAATTGCAAAAGTTTTTTATCCTGGATCAGGAATTGATAATTATAATACTTCTCTGGCGAAAAAATTATTTGAATTAATATGGCAACCACTTGAACCCTGGTTAACAGATGTAAAGTCAATATCTTATTCTCCGACCGGTAAATTATTTAGTATTGCATTTCATGCACTCGCAGTAGATAGCAGTAAATTATTGATGGACAAATATCAGTTGCATCAATATACCAGTACCCGGCAGGTAGCTTTACGAACAACAGATGACCAGATAACAATTCCCAAAAACATAGTATTGTTCGGCGGTATTGATTTTTCTATGGATAGCTTGCAATTAGTATCTCAAAGAAACGGCCAGTCAAACAAAGAAGTTTCAACTTCTATTTATACGCCTTCTACAAGAGGTTTAAACAGTATTCCATTCCCGAAGCTTCCGGGGACAGCGGCAGAAGTAGAAAAAATCAGGGAATTGTTTGATGAAAAAAAGATAGTTACAAAATTATTTTTGGAAACTTCTGCATCAGAAGAAAATCTCAAAGCGCTTAGCAGTAATTCACCACAGGTTTTACATATTGCCACGCATGGTTTCTTTTTACCGGATCCTGAAACGAAGAAGGAAATTGGGTTTAATGATGATAATGATTACTCTTTAGCAGATGATCCGCTACTCAGAAGCGGATTAATACTATCGGGAGGCAATTATGTCTGGGGTGGTAAACCTCCAATTAGCGGTATCGAAGATGGTATTGCAACTGCTTACGAAATAGCTCATCTAAACCTTAGCAATACAGAACTTGTAGTGTTGAGTGCTTGTAAAACAGCATTAGGAGATGTAAAAGGAAGTGAAGGTGTTTTTGGATTGCAGCGATCCTTTAAAATGGCTGGAGTAAAGAAGATGATTGTCAGTTTATGGGATGTACAGGACAAACAAACTGCTGAGTTAATGACCTCCTTCTATGCTTACTGGATGAAAGGAAAAACAATAGAAGAATCTTTTGCACAAGCTCAGGCTGATATGCGGAAGAAATACCCACCCTTTTACTGGGCGGCGTTTGTATTGGTGGAATAATTTAATTAATGTTTCCAACATTTTTTGACTGCCAATAAGTATTATTTTAATATTAAAGAACGAAAATAAATTTATGGGCGGAGCTTTTGATTTAATGGTATGGTATTTATCGGTCATTTATTTATTAAGTGGTTTTCTTCCCGCTTTTCTATTTGTATTTATTTTAAAAAAACTATTCAATAAAACGGCATTCATTCAAGCGTATGCTAAAAATTATATACTTTCTTATCCATTAAGTGCATTACTCTTATTCTTATTTCAACTTTATACTTTTTTAGACTCCAGTCATTATTTTAAAAGTCTGGCAAACGAAATCCCTGGAAATACGTTGTATTTATTGGTGTTTATTTTGAGCTTGTTACCATTATTTTTTTTGGTACTAAAAAGAAACAAACGGTACAACCAGGCAATATTTATATGTAGTCTGGCTCTTTTAATGATTATTATTTTTGAACAGCTGTACCCCTTTATTCCATTAGATACTTATATCCTAGAGGAATTATTACTTGTAATAGGTAAAAGTGCTCTTTGGTTTCTTGGATTTAGCCTTCTGCTAACACTTTCTATTTTATTCAGGACAAGAATGGAAAAAAGAGAGGCACAAAAAAAATCCGGAAAAGACCGGATTTAATAATTTTAAAGAAAAGCAGTTACACTACTTTGGTTTAATAAATTTTTATTGGCACCCAAAACCCTTCAATTTTTTTATCTATACCATAATTACCAGGAAGTAATTCAATATTCTGTTTATTTGCAAAGCGGGCAGCAATATGTCTGGGAAGTGTGATATTGTTTTCAATTTTTAAACTTTGAATTAGTGGCATTGGAGATCCAACATATTTAAATTGCAAATAAGTAGTGCCTTTTTGATCTTCAACAATTGTCTGATCGAAAGAATAGACGTCTACTTTTTTCCCAGAATTGTCTTTTTCAAAACGGGAAAAATCAGCTTTATTCCTCGAAGATTCTCTTACTTTACTTTCTTCTGACATGTCTTTTATAATCAACCCAAAATTTCCGCTAGCCCATTTATCTGATATGTCGAAAGAAACATAAAAATTATTTGGACCCTGCCCTCTGTTTAATGCCAACTCTACACTATTGAGATCTTTTGCGTTGATCTTGAATTTAAGATTCACCGTTTTACTGATTGCTGTAAATGATTCTGGAGGCGGAGGAAAATGTTCCTCATTTGTCTTAACCCATGCAATTGCCAAAAGGCCAATAACTGCGACGAAAAGGATATTATATTTCATGGTTTAAAGATTTATGGTACTAAAATGTTTTTTCTAAATACTAAAGGACTATCTAAATATACGTTTTTTAAACTGGAATGCCTCAATTTACCATTGGGAGTAATTGGTAAAGCCTTGGGTTTTAATAAATAAACTTTTGCCGGCCGCAGGCCAAAATGCTCATAAATGCTTTGAACTATTTCAATTACAAGTTCATGGCATTTATCTATTGACGTACATTTTGGTTGTTTGTATTCAGCAAATACGTATAGCTTTTCTCCACTTTTTTCCGGCTTTTCAATGCCAATAGCCATTGCCTGACGTATGTTTTTTATTTTTCGAACTACTTCTTCTATATCATCCGGGTACAATGTAATTCCTCCATGAATAATAATATTTTTTTTTCTTGAAAGTATATATAGGTATCCTTTTTTGTCTAAGTAACCTATATCTCCAGTACGCAGATAATTGTTCTTATCAAATGGGCTATATTTTTTTTTCTTATTAAAGTAGCCTTTCATGTTGGCTGGGCTTTTAACCAAGACCTCGCCGATCTTTCTTTTTTCTTTCTTTTGTTTAACGGAGGCTATTTTAATTTTTATATTTTTCAAAAGCTTTCCTGAAGATACATGACCATCTTTATCAGTTCTTGGTGGCTGACCAACCGGATGTGTTGTAACGGCTAATGTGGCTTCTGCCAAACCATAACCAGCAATCATTATGTTTTTTAAATTAAATGCTTTTTCAAATAATCTGTATGTTTCAATATGTATTGGCTCAGCTGCATTTAATGCAAGGCGAAGCGATGAAAGATCGTAACTGGAATGATTACGTATGCTTTTTACACAAAGTTGATAAGCAATATCAGGGGCTGTAATAATGGTGCCTTTAAATTTTTGAATTGCAGATAACCAGGAATGTACTTTGTGCAAGCCTTCTGCAAGCAAAACAAATTGACCACCAGTATATAAAGGAACCATTGTATTTAGTATCAAGCCCATATCATGATACACCGGTAACCAGCTTACAAAAACATCTTTGTTAGTAATGTTCATTGCATCAATGTTTTGTTTGATATTAATCAGAAGTTTTTTGTGAGTCAACGGAACACCTTTTGGAAAGCTGGTGCTTCCGGAAGTGTATTGAATAAAAGCAATATTGTTTTCAGAAATTTTAGGAAAACTATTTAAAGATGAAACGGGCAATGATTTGTTAACCCAATGAAGTTTTATTTTCTGCTTTTTTGCAAATGCCAGCAATTCTACTTTTCTTTTCGAAGAAATAGTTGCTGATAATATCATGTGCTGACTTTTGCAAAGTCTTTTAAGTTGTAAACAACGGTCAGTTCCGGCTTTTGGAAAAACAGGTACAGCAATGGCGCCAGCCAGTATACATCCATAAAAGGCAATAAAAAATTCAGCACTGTTTGGAACCAGAATCAAGACTGTTTCTTTTTTGTTGACCCCTTTTGAAATCAGCGTAGAAGCGAAATATTTTACATTTTCCCAAAGCCATGAATAGGTATATTTATTTTCATCTATGATGAATGCTGTTGCTTCTGAAGAATGAGCTGCATTAAATTGCAGTAGATCAATAAGTGTTTTACAGGAAGAAAGCTTTGTTGTCATGGGTTTAAATGAGATTGGATATAATTATGCAAATCTTCAATTGTTTTAAACCCAGGCAATGCTTCTTCAGGAATAAATAAACCGGTTTGTTCTTCGATGTTTACAATAAGACTTGCCATATCGATTGATTCGGCTTCCAGGTCTTCATAAAAGCGATCTTGTATTGATACTTTTTTTCGACCTAACTGCAATGCTACAGTTTGTAATAATGATTGCTGGTTCATTTGTTTAAAATTAATTCTTCCATTATAACTTTAATCTCATTTGCAAAATCAACAGCTTTGTCTCCAGACACTTCGTCTGACAAAAAATTAAGATCAAGGCTTAGTTTGCCAAAACATATTTTGCCAAATCCAGATATGATTGGCCCAAGATGATTGTTGGCAACAAATGAATGAACTCCCGATAACTTTATATTATCATATTCTTCTTTTATTGCGATGGCACCTGCATAACTAAATAATGTTTGAGAAACTCTGGAATTATATTTTCTAAGCGTTTGTTTAATAAGCATTTTACTTAGTAAAGGGAATATAAACTTATCTCCTTTCTTAAGTGTTTTATTAATTTTTTGATGTAGAGAAAAGGCAATTTCTTCAACGGTACTATTAGCAGCAACGAAAAGCATAAACCGCATCATTGAAACATAGCAACCTTCATTTTCGCCATTTACAGGTGGAAGCAGATATGGTCGCAGGTTAGCAAAATTCATATGTCGCATTAAGCGATCTTTCCCAAAGTAATAACGACGATGTATTGCTAAAAGCATTGCTGCTGCAATCAAACTGTTTAAAGAAATTTTATTTTGGCGAGACCATTTTATAAGTGCGGTAGTAGTTTCCTTTGTAAATACTACAGTTAAAACATTATTATCAGAAGTTAATGGTATAGGTAGGTCTTTTAGTTTTTTACTGCCTTTATTATATATTATTTCATCTTTTAACTGCTTTGCCATAAAAGGGATAAGCCGAAAAAGTAATCGAATTCCTTTATAATCACCGGGAAGTATGGACTCTATTATTGGTGCTACCGGAAGAGTTGTTGATTGGACAGGCGTGATGTTTTTATCTATTTGCCCCGCATATGTAAGCAACTCATTTATTAAGGCTATCAATGATACTGAATCAATAATTGAATGATGAAAAACAAGTAACAGCTCAGTATCTTCTTTTTCTTTTGAAGGGGTTAAATAAATTGATTTTAGCAATGGCCCAGGATTGTCAATCACTTTTTTATTAATCTCTACATTAACAACTTCAAGCCAATGACCATCATTTTTTCTAATTATTTCTTCAAGTGGAATTGAAATGATTGGATTCAATTCTTGAAACCAAAACTCTTTTTTTAGTTTAGTAATGGAAGCTCTTAATAATGGATGCCGATACTGAAGATGGTCAAGAGATTGTCGAATCGCATTTTTTGAAGGACCTGTAATAAATTTTAATACAATAACCGCAGGCATTGGGAACGCATGGTTCATTACTGCAAAAGCCTGTTCCTGTCCGCTAAGTCTTCTCATATGCAAAATAATTATCCTCTTCTTTTAAAGATACTTTTTTTAGGTAAAAATAAATGGTCTATTTATTTATGGATTTATTTATTCATTTTATCTAAAGATCAAACATTAGATATGGCACAATTAAACTCATACACTGAAAACAGTCAATCGTTTTCCCGGAAAAGAGCTGGTGTTCGCCGAATGCCAAAAAATAATATGCGAATTGATATGACGCCTATGGTTGATCTTGGATTCTTATTGATTACTTTTTTTGTGGTAACTACTGAATTAAATAAGCCAACAGTTATGGATTTGGCAATGACTAAGGATGGTCCACCGATGCCACTTCAAGAATCCACGGCACTTACCATATTAATAGATAAGGCAAATACAATTTATTATTACGAGGGAAAGTGGGAAGATGCGGTTCGTGAAAATAGCATACAGCCGATTTATCAAAACGAAAAAAATAGTTTGCGAACAGTAATAAACAAAATGCAACTTCAAATTGATGGAAACGATAAAATCAAAGAAGGAAGAACAGGGTTGATGATGCTGATTAAACCAGGAAAAGAAGCGAACTATAAAACTATTATTGATATACTTGATGAAGCAACAATTAATGTAGTAAAGAAATACGCAGTTCTTAAGCAATCAAATGAAGAAGTTGATTGGTTAAGTAAAAATCAAATTTCAATTCATTAAAAAAGCATTTATTCGCTGCTCCACATTCTCTCTTATGTTTATATAAAATAAATTTATATCGGCAATATGGTAGTTTTTTGTAAAATATAAAAAACTCCAGGGAAATTTTGGTTTGTTTACATACAGCAAGCCGTTTTCTATTTTAGCATTACTTACTTGTTTGTATAGCTTATTAAATTTTGTAAGCACACTCCCTTTATTAAATTTTTTTGCAACATTTTCTTCTGTTGTTTTCCAATTTAGAGGATTTGTAACATAAGTGTTTGTTTGACCGAAAAGGTTATCAGGGTTTTTGTTTTTTAAATACGAGGGAATAAACCCTGTTCGGTAAGTTCGCCAGCTTATCAAACAGCCAGTTTGTGAAGCATCGTCACACATTTTTAAAGAAGTAAAATAATTTTTCGGCACAGGCCAGCCAATGATATATGCGGCTACTAATTGTTTTATTAATTCCTTTCCTTCAAAAAATTCTTTTAGTAGACGCTCAGCCAGAAATGCACCTTGACTATGACCTGCTATTATAATAGGTCTTCCTTTATTCCAGGTCTTCATATAATATGCAAAGGAATTTTTCACATCTTCATAAGCAATTTCAAATGCGGCGGCCGCTTTTTCTTTATCTGTCGAATAAAAATTATTGATATGTGCTTGTCTATATCTTGGGGCAAATATTCTGCAATGTTGATTAAATACACTTGCCTGAAAAAGGATTGTTGTATAATCTGTCTTAGCATTTAGCGATTCGTCATCTATTAATGCATTGGAAATATGTTTGTCTTTTTTTGCAGTAAACGTAGTTGGATGCAGGAAAAATACATCAACCAAAGAATCTTGTAATTCCGTACGTAATGGTGCGGGAATGCTGTCAGAAGGATCCCATTTCCAGGGATGTGCCGCCCAATAATCGAGATCTTGAAAACCGGGTTTTCCCGATTCGCTTTTGAAATTATATTGAGAGCTAAAAGTTGAATACTTCGAAGAGCAGGAAAAAAGGCAAAAACCTATAAGCCCAATAAAAAACGATCTTTTTCCCATTTTTTGAGTAAAAATCGGCAGTTTCAACCGTATTTCATCAATAATCTGTTCAAATATATCAAGTTTTTACCGTTCATAAAATCGAAAAACCTGCCTGAAAATGGCCTTCTTTCCGCTACTGGCTTATATTCTAAGCGAAATCAAAGCAAAATTTTTTTGTCATTACTCTAAAAAATATGGTACTTTAGTTTGCATAGTACCAAACATCACCTTATCTTTGTGTAAGCAAACAGAAAATAAAAATGAAAAAAGCTTTCTCAAATACAATAATTCCAATTTTACTGGCAGTGATTTTTTCGGTTGGAACGATCAATGCACAGAATAATGAAAAGCAAGTTTCATCATCTTCTGATTTATTTAATGAAATAAACAAACAGGATAGCCTACTATTCGCTGCATTTAATACAAGAGATATAAAAACATTCAAAAGCTATTTTAGTAAAGACCTGGAATTTTTTCATGATAAGGGTGGATTGACTAATTATGATTACACGGTTAATTTTTTAAGTGAAACCACAAAAAAGGAAAGCGACTTGAGAAGAGATTTAGTGAAAGGTACATTGGAAGTATACCCAATACCTGGATATGGAGCTATAGAAATAGGATCACATCGGTTTTGTCATGATGAAAATGGAAAGTTGGATTGTGGCACTTTTAAATTTGTGCAGGTATGGCAAAAAAAAGATGATCAATGGAAAGTAACAAGAGTGATCAGCTATGCTCATTAATTAAATAAAAATTAGAAATACTAATTATGAATATTGAAAATACACAGAGTCAGATGCGGAAAGGAATACTTGAATTCTGCATTTTATCTATTATTCGCCGGGGAGAAGCTTACCCGAGTGATATAGTGGAAGAAATGAAAGCCGCAAACCTTCAGATTTTAGAAGGCACACTCTATCCACTACTTACCCGTTTGAAAAATGCTGAAATGCTAACGTATCGATGGGAAGAAAGTAATTCAGGTCCACCCCGAAAATATTTTTCGCTTACAGAAAAGGGAGACAATTTTTATAATGAATTACAACAAACCTGGGAAGAACTTTCTAATGGTGTAAATGCTCTTACCAGTAAAAAAACAGATGAACCATTAACCACCAATTAACCATTTTGCTTCAACCAAATAATTATGACAATGAAAAAGATTATAAACATCAACTTAAGCGGTCGGGTAATACCGATTGAAGACTCTGCATATGAAAAACTGCAAAATTATATTGAAAGTCTTCGCAAATATTTTGCTAATGAAGAAGGCAGAGATGAAATTATTAATGACATAGAAAGCAGAATTGCCGAATTATTAGAAGAAAAAATTCGAAAAGGAGCTTCGAGTGCTACAGATGCCGACCTTGAGGAAATTATTACTTCGATGGGTAAGGTGGAAGACTTCGAAGCAGAAGAAGTTGCTGAAGCTAAAGACTCAAACCAGCAGACTGGTCAACAAAGTCAAAACTATTCCTATACTGAAAATAGAAGTAAAGGAAGATTGTACCGTGATAGCAGCGACAAGTTTATTGGTGGTGTTTGTAGTGGTATTGCTGCATATATGAATGTGGATCCTGCAATTGTGAGAATACTTTTTGCCATTATTACTTTTGGTGGTTTTGGATTAGGGTTCCTGGCTTATATAATATTATGGATTATTCTTCCAACAAAAGATCTGGAAGGATTTTCTGGAAAAAGGTTATATAGAAATCCTGATGATAGAATAATTGGGGGTGTTGCAGGTGGGTTGGCTGCATATTTTAATAAAAGTGCTAGAACAATTCGTTTAATATTTGCTGCTCCATTATTATTAAGCATACTAATAGGGGTTATTAACAATCTAAACTTTAATAATGATTTTGACCTTGCCCTCAACATCGGCTTTGGTTCCATAAGCGGAACATTTATTTTAATATATGTGGTTTTATGGATGGTATTACCAGAAGCAAATACTACGTATGAAAAGATGGAAATGAGAGGTGAGAAAGTAGATGTAAACCGTATTCGCCAGAACGTACAGGAAGGGATGGGAAATTTTAAAGATAAAATGAAAGGCTGGAGCGAAGAAGTAAAAGAATCGGCACAAAACTTAACGAGCAGAGCAAAAGAATTTTCTGGTACAAGAGGAAGGGAATTTGCTACCGATGTAAATGAAACAGTGCGTAGAGGAGGAAGAGGACTGGGACATGCCATTGGTGTATTATTCAAAGTATTCTTTTTATTTATTGCTGGTACTATTGCATTTGGTTTGTTTGTTGGATTAATTGCTTTCTTATTTGGAGGAATAGCCTGGTGGCCAATCAATAATTTTTTATGGACTAGCCAATGGCAACAAATATATGCCTGGGGAACGTTGATTTTTTTCTTAGTTGTGCCCTTAATAGGATTTATAACATGGGTAGTAAGGAGGATAATAAAAGTAAAATCAAAAAGCAATTATTTAGGATGGACATTTGGCGCCTTGTGGACTATTGGATGGATTGCAGCTATTTTATTAGCCTCAAGTATATCAAAAGATTTTAGAATTTATGATCATACAGAACAACAAGTACAAGTAACTCAACCGTTGAATAATAAAATGATAGTTGCTGTTTCAGCACCAGAATTATTATACTCTGGCCGATTCAGTTGGATCAATGACGAGGGCAATGGATGGGATTTGTCAGATGATACATTATGGTTGTCTACTGTGAAATTTACTGTAAAGCCAAGTCTGGACTCTTTGTATCATGTAACAATAAAAAAGCACAGCTTTGGAAGAACTGAAGAAGGTGCAATTGCAAGAGCTGAAAGAATTCAATTTAATATAGCATCAAAAGATAGTGTGTTGGATGTTGGAAATGGATATACCGTTGATAAGGAGAGCAAGTTTCGTGGCCAGCAGGTAGAAGTGGAAATACATGTTCCAATTGGTAAAAAAATACGTTTTGATGAGTCGGTGAATGAAAAACTGAATTCAGTAAATGTGCGGGTAAAAAGAAGAAATAGAAGAAACAGGGTTGTAGATGTGGAAATAGATGACAGAGCTTCACGTTTTCGTTCAGGAGTTGATTATGTGATGGGAATTAATGGGAAGTTAATAGTAAATGGAGAGGAGCCCATAAAAACACAGTCAGGTAGTGAATATCGTTATCCCGAGAATATTAATACTGAAGATATTCAAAAGCAAATTCTGGAGGAGGAACGTAAGAAGATAGAAAGCGATAAAAAAATTCAGGAATTGAAAAAAGAAATGAAGCCAACAACTTCTATCATTATAAAAAAAATAGGAGAAAAGAAATTTGATGGAGACTTTGCTGGAGGACCTTCACCTGTTTCTTCATTGGTACAATGGTTTTAAATACAACTCGGTTGAAGCCTGCCGCTGGCAGACTGGTTAAAATCTGGCAATGCCGGAAAGAAGAGCTCCCTAATTGGAGCTTTTCTGATTTTATATTATGTGTGAAAGAGCAGACAAATGATTTTAATCTACATTTGCTTTCAAAATTGCCTAAATGAAGAATACCGCTTTTACAAATAAACATATTGCTCTTGGTGCTAAAATGGCTGAGTTTGCAGGATATAATATGCCTATTTCTTACACAGGCATAAATGATGAACATGCTGCTGTAAGAAAAAATGCAGGCGTATTTGATGTAAGCCACATGGGCGAATTTATTCTAAAAGGTGAAAATGCTTTAGCGCTTATTCAAAAAATTACCAGCAATGATGCGGCTAAATTAAAAAATGGTCATGCGCAGTATAGTTGTTTCCCAAATGATAATGGGGGTATTGTAGATGATTTATTGGTTTACTGTATTGAGGAGAACAAGGTTTATATGTTGGTAGTAAATGCGTCCAATATTGAAAAAGATTGGAATTGGATTAAAAAGCATAATACTGGTAATGTTGAAATGCATAATATTTCTGATAAAACCTGTTTATTGGCGATACAAGGACCCAATGCAACAAAAATTTTAGAACCACTTACCGAAATTGATGTACTGAATTTAAAATATTACACATTTACAAAAGGAACATTTGCGGGAGTAGAAAATGTGTTAGTGAGTGCGACAGGTTATACAGGTGCAGGCGGCGTTGAAATTTATTTTGAAGATATTAATGATAACGCAGTAAAAATATGGGATGCCATCTTTGAAGCTGGCGGACCAAAAGGTTTAAAACCAATTGGATTAGGTGCAAGAGACACATTACGGTTGGAAATGGGCTTTTGTTTATATGGGAACGATATTGATGATTCTACCTCTCCAATAGAAGCTGGTCTTGGTTGGATTACAAAATTCTCCAAAGAGTTTAATTCAAAAGCTATTTTTGAAAAACAAAAAGCAGAGGGGATTGAGAAAAAGCTTGTGGGTTTTGAAATGATTGATAAAGGAATTCCACGTCAGGGTTATGAAATAAAAGATAAAGAAGGAAACACGATTGGTATTGTAACTTCCGGCACACAATCTCCAAGTTTGGGAAAGGCGATTGGCATGGGATATGTTCGAAAATCTTTTGCTGGATTGGATTCGGAAATACTTATTCAGGTTAGAGAAAAGCAACTGAAAGCAAAAGTTGCTAAAATTCCTTTTGCATGATTTTTGAAAAAGTAAGAAGTTAGCATTCCAAAGAAAATTTTGGTTTTAAAGAACATGCTAACGTTTTAGTTCGTAGCTCAAATATTTAACATGCCAACGATTCATCTTACAACTTTTATAGCTGCTCCGGCAGATCGGGTCTTTGATCTAAGCCGCCATATTGAATTGCACAAAAGATCAATGTCGGATTTTAATGAAGAGGCAGTAGCTGGTACAAGATTTGGATTAATCGAAAAAAATGAAACAGTTACCTGGAAAGCAAAACACCTTTTTAAAAACAGGATATTACGGGTAAAAATATCGGAGATGATAAAACCCCAAATATATATTGATGTACAAATCGAGGGTGATTTCAAAGAAATGAAACATGAACATCATTTTAAGCCATGCGATAATGGGACTTTTCTAATAGATCTTTTTCATTTTGAATCTCCTTATGGAATATTGGGCCAATGGTTCAACGGCCTTTACCTTACTAAATACCTTCGAAGGCTACTCGAACAGCGAAATAAAATTATAAAAGAGTATGCAGAAACTGATAAATGGAAGATGCTACTGATAAAATAACATAGTTCTTTTATTTTGGTTGCTTTATTTTTGTTGTTCTACTATGACTAAAAAACCCATTCTTACCACATCTATTTCCCCATCATTACTACATCTGTATGATTTAAGCAGTAGCATTGTTGTCATCATTGATGTATTCAGAGCAACTTCTACGATTGCCTCGGCATTATATAATGGAGCAAAAGCAGTAATACCTGTTGATTCTGTTCCAAAAGCAATAGACATATCAAAAAATATTGGTGGCATTGCTGCTGGAGAAAGAGATGGAATGATTGCTGAAGGATTGCAACATGGAAATTCACCATTGGAGTATTCTAGGGAGTTTATAGAAAATAAAACATTGGTGTTAACAACAACAAATGGTACAAGGTTACTACAAATGGCGTTGGATAAAAATGCCGATACCATTATTGCGGGTTCCTTTCCAAACATATCTGCTGTTTGTGATTTTTTGGTAAAAGAAAAAAAGAATGTAGTACTAGGATGTGCCGGGTGGAAAGATCGGTTCAATCTGGAAGACACATTATTCGCAGGTGGGGTGATACATAGAATACAAAGTGAGTTTACTGTTCATTGCGATAGTTCGGTAATGGCAGAGGCTATGTACGAAAACCATAAAAAAGATCTTATAAAATTTGCTCCAAAGCTTACACACTATCACCGACTTGTTGAACGATTTGGATTGATAGAGGATATTAAATATTGTCTTACTGATGATGTAGCAAATGTATTACCACTTTATAAAGAAGGGAAGTTAATTGTGGGATAAAAAACTCACTAAGATACTTCATTTTTTTTGTACTTTCTTCCAATAAATTTTATTTTTTATTTCTATCGTTTTGTAAGGAATTACGATTGTAATTCTTTTAGTTTTGCCAGTTATCCTTTTTCGATTGCCGAATATTTTAATCGTCAATTGTTAATCAAAAAATTTTAAATAGTTTGGCTCTACCGCACCTTGTAAAGTTTGTATATACCCATGGAACCGATGAAGTAATCCGAAGGGGAAAAAAAATTCATGCTATTGGTTTTGTAGAATTGGTTGAATATGACGACCTTTTTGGATCGGCTGTATTCAGGGTTAAAGATGATAGTTATTCTACTTTTTATAAAGTATATATACAGAAATTTAAAGACGCCAAATCAACATCATTACGATGTGCATGCCCTTATAATTTAGGAGATATATGCAGACATGAAGTAGCAGCATTATTTCAATTACAGGATCTGATAGACAGGGGTCATCTGCAATCTGATAATATACAGTATGATCAACGCCATACGGTTGTCAAATTAAAAACAATCGATCTAAAAAATATCCGTCACTTCACTTCACAGGAGGTGTTTTCAGATGCTGAAATTTTTCTTCGTACGAATAAGGCCACTATCGATTTTGCAGAAAACGAAACGGTAAAGGCAACAGTTCCTTTGAATGGAGAAGAATATAAGGTGATTATAAGAAAGAACGAAGAAAGAAGTTTTGATACAAGCTGTGATTATGAGGACACTGAAAATCCACTTTGCCTGCCTAAAGTAATTGTACTGACACAATTATTAAATACACATGGCGCCAATTATTTTGATAGTATCCGTAATTGGGATAAGGAGAAAAATAAACTGCTGGAAGCGTATGGCTATTCGTTAGCAGACGACCTAAAAGGAAAATTTGAATTTGCTTATAAAGAAGGAAAGCCATTTTTGCGAGTGCTAAAAGCAAGTATAAAAAGAGTTGCATTGGCAACACCACCGGTACGACCTGTTTTGTTACCGATGAAGGAGAGAGAAGCAGTTGCAGCAGCACCATTGCAAGTAGAAGTTCAGGAAAAAACTCCTTCACAGCGATTAGGTGTAGTTTTTAATTTTAATAAAAAGAATTATCCGCAGTTTACAGTAGATGTTGTTATTGGCGAACCGAATGAGAATAACGATGAATTTGCAGGCACTGTAGAAAAAGTTGACATCGGCCGATATGTAAATCCCGATAATTTATCAGAAAATGATAAAGAGTTGCTTACGGCTTTACGTAAACTACAGGAATCAGAGATCAATAAATATATTAACAGAAACTCTCCTTTCTCAGGTATCTGGGAAAATATTATTCATGATGAAAATGACGACTTACCAGAAGAGACAAGAGAGCTGATGGCAGAATATTTATTACCAAAGCTTAAAAAAATATTCATTGAATCTGTTGACAACCCTTTTGTTTTTATTCTGGATCAGGGCAAAGAATTTAAAACTGCAAACCTCGAAGAGTTTCAACTACAGGCTGAAGAAGCACAGCCACATTTTATAGTTAAAAAGAATGGAGACTATACTATTGAATGTAGAGTAAAAGCCGGACCCCTCGAATTTGATTTAGGGGACAACGAAACAACTACTCCCTTATTTTTTACATATAATAATCAGGCACATCTCTGGAATAATAATGATGTAATACATCTTGTAGATAAGTTTTTGCCATCGGGGAAAATGAATATAAAAGCTGATGAGTGGAGTAAAACGCTGAATGAGTTTTTATTGCCTTTGGCAAAAGAGCATAAAATTGATTTTGATAAATCCTTAGTATATGAAATAAAGGATGGCAATCCAGATGTGAATTTATTCCTGATGGAAAAAGGCGAGCATCTTGTTTTTCAACCCAGGTTTTATTATAAAGGTTTTGAAACCAAGGTAAGTGACAGAGATGAATTGATTGTTCCACAAGCAGAAAAAGTTATTGTGGTACACCGTAACAGAGAAAAAGAAAATGAATTCATTCAAAAGCTTCGAAACCTTCATTCAAGCTTTACATACAATGAAGACTCAGGTACGCTGGCATTAAAAGGAGCTGATGTATTAAAAAATAATTGGTTCTTTTTATTTGTGGATGCAATGAAAGATATGAAGACCACTGTCTTTGGATTCGAAGCCCTGAAAAATTTTCGTTTTAATACAGCCAAGCCATCTACAAAAATTTTCATAAGTAGCAACACAGATTGGTTCGATGCCAAAGTAGATATTCTCTTTGGCGACCAACATGTTTCTGTAGCAGAAGTTAAAAGAGCTTTAGCCAATAAACAGCAGTTTGTTCAATTGAATGATGGAACATTGGGCATTTTGCCGGAAGAGTGGTTGAAGAAGTATTCACTGCTATTCCGTGTAGGCGAAGGAAAGTCGGATACACTAAAACTATCCCGTTATCATTTAAGTGTAGTTGATGAATTGTATGAAAATAGAGATGAAGAAGAACTGGTAGTTGCGCTGGAGGAGAAATATGAAAATCTGAAAGAGTTTAATAAGATTAAGGAAATTGAACCCTCTGATTATTTAAAACCTATTCTTCGGCCTTACCAGGTTGCCGGCTATCAGTGGCTCAATTATTTGAAGGATATTAAATGGGGTGGTATTCTTGCTGATGATATGGGATTGGGTAAAACCATTCAGGCTCTTTCTTTCATGGAATATTATAAAAAGGAAAACGGAACATTAAAAGGCTTGGTTGTTTGTCCAACAACATTGATATATAACTGGGAAAATGAAATAACCAAATTTACTCCAGAACTTACTTATCGTATTCACCATGGTCCTTCCAGAACAAGAGTAAAGGAAGAAATTATGGATCATGAAATTACGATTACAACTTACGGCACCTTGAGAAGTGATATTAAATTACTAATGAGTGTTGAATTTGATTATGTAATACTGGATGAGTCACAGGCCATTAAAAACCCTTCGAGTAAAGTAACAAAATCCGCTTGTTTGTTGAAAGCAAAGAATCGTTTATGTATGAGCGGTACTCCTTTGCAAAATAATACGTTCGATATTTTTGCACAAATGAATTTCTTAAATCCCGGTATGTTGGGGACTATGGAATTTTTCCGTCAGGAGTTTTCAATTCCAATTGACAAGTTTGGAGAACAGGATAGGAAAGATCATTTACGCAAAATTCTTTTTCCATTTATACTACGAAGAACTAAGGAGCAGGTAGCCAAAGATCTTCCTGAAAAGCAGGAAATGATTCTATTCTGTGAAATGGAAAGTAAGCAGCGTAATATTTATGATGCTTACCGCAATGAATTCAGGAATCAGATATTGGGAACAATAGAGACACAGGGTATTCAGAAATCACAGCTTACTATTTTGCAGGGATTGATGAAGCTTAGACAGATTTGTGATTCCCCGGCAATATTAAATGAACAGGAAAAGTTTGAAAACCATTCTATAAAGCTGGATGAGATATCCAGAGAAATAAATGAAAATATCGGCGATCATAAAGCCCTGATTTTTTCACAGTTTCTGGGTATGTTAGCATTAATCCGGGCAAAACTGGAAGAATTAGGTGTAAAATATGAATATTTTGATGGTAGCACTACTGCTCCCGACAGGCAAAAAGCAATTGAAAGTTTCCAAAACGATGATGAAGTAAGAGTTTTTCTTATATCATTAAAAGCAGGAGGTGTAGGATTGAACCTGACGGCAGCCGATTATGTATATATTGTAGATCCATGGTGGAATCCGGCTGTTGAGCAACAGGCCATCGACCGGACCCATCGAATTGGGCAAACCAAGAACATTTTTGCCTACCGGATGATCTGTAAAGACACCATCGAGGATAAAATTCTTAAACTACAAGAAAAGAAAAAAGCTTTGGCAAAAGACATCATTTCTGATGATTCTTCTTTTGTAAAGACATTGACAAGGGAGGATGTAGAGTATTTATTTAGTTAAACAGTATCTTTTTTCTGCTTTATTCTATCTTTTTCATCAAATAGTAGTCAACCCCGAAAGTTGTAGTAGCTTCTTACGTCTATTTTCGTACACTTATTTTATTGTATATGAAGAAGATATTTACCTTATCCCTCCTTTTAACCGCTTTCATAATTGGGGCGCAGGCTCAAAAACCAGAAGGTTCAGTAAAAGGTTTACTGCTTGATTCGGCAACTAAAAAACCAATTGCCGATGCCACAGTTTCGGTAATGAATGTGAAAGACTCAAGTCTGGTAACATTCACAATGACCAATAAAGCAGGTGGTTTTGAAGTAAAAGGGCTATCGGAAACTAATTATCTATTAATTGTTAGCCATACAAGTTTTGATCCATATAGTAAACCCTTTGCTATTACAGCTAATCAAAAAGCAGTCGATTTTGGCGAAATTTCACCTGGAACTGGAGGAAAATCGTTGGAAAATGTAACGATAAGCTCCTATGTACCCATTCAGGTAAAAGGGGATACTGTTCAGTTTAATGCATCGGCTTTTAAAACAAAGCCAAATGCTACAGTTGAAGACCTTTTGAAAAAGTTACCTGGTGTAGAAGTCGATAAAGAAGGAAATATAAAATCTCAAGGAGAGGATGTTCAAAAAGTATTTGTAAACGGAAAGGAGTTTTTTGGCAATGACCCTAAGTTGGCTACCAAAAACCTTACTGCGGATATGGTAGAAAATATTCAGGTATTTGATGACATGAGTGATCAGGCCAAGTTTACAAAAATTGATGATGGCAGCCGATCAAAGACATTAAATATTCAATTAAAGAAAGACAAGAACAAAGGAATTTTTGGAAGGGCATTAGTAGCGGGTGGTAGCGACGGACGTTATGAAGGGAACTTGTCGTTCAATAAATTTAATAATGATAAACGCATCTCGATTTTATTCAACGGGAATAATATAAATAAGCAGGGATTCTCATTTTCCGATATCATTAGTTCAATGGGCGGTTTTAGTGGTTTTGGTGGCGGAAGAGGTGGCGGCGGCGGTGGTGGTTTCGGAGGGATGCAAGTGTCTGGAGGAAGAGGTGGCGGTGGCGGTTTTGGAAGCTTTTTTGGTGGCGGCGGCGGTACGACTGGTATTATTAAATCACTTTCTACCGGTATAAACTATTCAGATCTTTGGGCTAAAAAAATTAAGGTTAGCGGTAGCTATTTCTTTTCTGATTCAAAACCATTACAAGAACAAAATAGCTTTCGACGTACTACGTTTAAACTTAACAGTGGAGATTCTATTGCATTGCGGACCAATGAATCTTTTTCAAATAACTTGAATCAGAATCACCGATTTAATTTTAGAATGGAATATCAGATTGACTCTATGAATTCTCTTATTTACATTCCTTCATTAACTATTCAGAATTCTGAAAATTTTAGTAATGATACTACAACCGTAATGTCTGATGACTCTTTTGGTAATTATCTGGCAGCAACAAGTAAGTCAACAAATTCAAACAAAAGAGACGGATTCAATTTTTCAAATAATTTTATATTCCGGCATAAGTTTAAAAAAACAGGCCGTACACTTACCCTAGGTTGGAACAATTCTTTTGGAAACAGTAATAGTGAAGGGTTAACTTTTTCTGACAATGAATTGTTTAATAGAGATGGTTCTATATTTAGAAGTATAATTCAAAATCAACAAAACATACAAGCAACAAAGAATAATAATAATACGATTAGTGCTTCTGTTACGGAATCTTTCGGTTTAAATAAACTGTTGGAATTAAATTATGCATACACACGGAACGTTAGTACTTCAAACAGGGAAACATTTGATTATAATGGCACTTCGGGTAAATATGATAATCTGAATCTACGACTGACGAATGATTTTGAAAACCTTTTCCTGGCACATAGAATTGGTGCAAATTTTCGTATTCAAGAGAAAAAATATAATTATCAATTAGGAATGTCTTTACAGCAATCTACTCTGGAAAGTGATAGTTATCAGGCTTTCATTGGTAAAGACTCAGTAACAAGAGCAAGTTATCTAAACTATTTCCCGACTTTTAATTTTAATTATACGCCTGGAAGAAATAAGAACTTTCGCTTTAGGTATAATGGAAGAACAAATCAGCCTAGTATTTCACAATTACAAAATGTGTTAGATGTTTCTGATCAGTTAAATCAATCTATCGGTAATCCAGATTTGCAACAGGAGTTTACACATAATCTTAATTTAAATTATAACACTTTTAATATTCTTACTTTCAAATTTATTGCTGCTAATTTAAGTTATACAGCTACCAATAATAAAATCGTTAATAGTATTGATTCGCTGGGCAGAGGTATACAATTGACAAAACCAGTGAACTTAAATGGCTATCAAAGAGTCAACTCATTCATTACATTAGGTATTCCATTTAAAGATCCAAAGATGAAGGGCTCCAGTGTTAATTTTACCAACAACATATCTTTCACAAAAGATGTTAGCTTACTTTTCAAACAAAAAAATATTGGTAAAACAATTACTGTTAGTCAGGGCGTAGGTTTAAATATCAATAAAGAAAAAATAGAGTTTGGAGTAAAAGCAAATCTTGCATATACAGATAATAAGTATTCGGTAAATAGTCAGTTGAATGAAAGTTATCTAACTCAAACTTATTCGGCCGACGCATCCTATACGTTTAAGGGAAACTTTATTCTTGCAACCGATTTTGATTATTATATCAATACAGGTCGTGCAGAAGGCTTTAACCAAAGTATTCCATTATGGAATGCTAGTTTTAGCAAACAGATCTTTAAAAATAAAAATGGTGAGATTAAATTTTCTGTAAATGACCTATTGAATCAGAATCAAAGTATTACCCGTACTACTGCTGAAAACTATATTCAGGATACAAGAAGTATGGTGCTGCGTCGCTATTTTATGGTAAGCCTTTTGTTCAATCTGAATAAAATGGGAGGTAAAAATGCGCAGGCAATGCCTGGAATGCCTCGCTCAATGGAAAGAAATATGAGAGGAATGAGAATGCAATAATTATATTATTGGATAGAATAGAAAAGGGCTTTCATTTTTGAAAGCCCTTTTTGTTTTTATAGTTGCGTTAGTAAATAAATGACTATCTTCTTTTTCTGTATGTATGATGTGTGGCTGTAAGGCCATTTCCGGTAAATAGAACAGCTAAAACTGATTTCAGCAACCGAATCAGATTTAATGAAGATTTGTAATTGGATTGATAGATTCTTGCTGCTTCAAGCTGATGTATTATTCTTTTGTTTTTCATAAGGATGTATTATTGATAGTTAACAATTTTGTTTCAACTAAAAGTATATTTTAAATTGAAAATTCAATAATATTGACAAAGAAATAAAACCCAATAAATCCAAACTAATGAAAAAATCCGTAAAACCACTTGCTCTTTTTACTATTATTGCCCTGCTTTTTATTGATACATCTGCCCAGCTTAAATTACCGGTAAAGCTTGGTAGCAATGGTTTTAGCAATGACTTTAAAAAAGTAATGGAAGATTATCCGAATCACTTTATGAATCTGATGGGTGAGGTTATTTCACAAAATACACAGTCTACAGATTACCATTGTAATTTTAAAGTGACCGGTGCAGAAGAGTCATTTGTAACGCAGTATTCTGCTAAAAAAAATATTTGTAGCTGGGAAGCACTTATGGTTACAACTGAAAGTTTTGAAAAAGCAAAGCAAAAGTACAAGTCATTATTTGGGCAACTCCAACATCTTAACGTACGACTTGGTAAAATAGGATATAAATTGAAAGGAGAGTATCAGGCACCTGCAGAAGAAAGAAAATTTTCAACCATTCTTTTTTCACTTGAACCTAAAAGTGAGATGCTGGCGAAACTTAAAATTGAACTGGTCATGCAATTCATCGAGCCTATGGAATGGAAAGTAAAGTTGATGGTGTATGATAAAGAGCGGGAAGATGAGCAAAGAGGTGTAATTATCGAGTAGACTAGCGTAAATATTTATCGATAGGAGTCAAAGTTCTACAATCTTCGCTATCCAATCTGTAAACAAATAGCCGCCGCAATTTATTAACCTTTATTAACCTTAAAGAAAGTCCTTTTAACCCATGCTTTGAAATACTAAGAATATTTTCGTAGTTGAAATAGAAATGCTATGAGAAAAATATACATACTGCTTTTATCAATTTGTTTAACAAGCTTAGTATCTGCTCAAAAGAATGGATCTGTAAAAGGCACTGCATTTGATACGATTGCTAAGCAACCCGTATCCGGTGCTACGATTACAATTTTGGAAAAGAAAGATTCTTCTCTGGTAACTTTTACAATGACGGGCAATGATGGAAAATTTGCTTTGTCAGGTCTCGCAAATGGTGATTATCGATTAATGATATCGCATGTAAATTATCATAACAGCAATACCTTTTTCTCTATTACAGAAAATAATAAAAACGAAGTGTTGGGTAATGTGGTAATGAATGACAAATCGAAAGTATTGGAAGAAGTGGTATTGGCGGGTGAAGCGCCACCTGTTACACTAATTGGGGATACCATTCAATATAATGCGGGTTCTTTTAAAGTTCAACCGAATGCTAGCGTAGAACAACTTCTGAAAAAACTACCCGGTGTAAAAGTAGATAAAGATGGAACAGTAAAAGCACAGGGAGAAAAAGTAACAAAAGTATTAGTGGATGGGAAAGAGTTTTTTGGTAATGACCCTAAAATAGCTACGAAGAATCTTCCTGCAGATGCGGTAGATAAGGTTCAGGTATATGATAAGCAAAGTGAGCAGGCACAACTTACGGGTTTCGAAGATGGTAATTATGAGAAAACCATCAACCTGAAATTAAAAAAAGATAAGAAGAAAGGAATGTTTGGTAAAGTAAATGCCGGTGCAGGTAATAAAAAAAGATACGAAGGGAAATTTAATATGAACTCGTTTAAAGGAGCCAGACAATTTTCTGCAATTGGAATGGGTAACAATACAAATGCTGAAGGTTTCTCTTTTATGGATATTCTAAATTTTACCGGCGAGTTGGCTCGTATGCAGCGAAACATGGGAAGTGGCGGAGGAAATATAGATATCAATATTTCATCTGATGATGTTGCTGGAATGGGTGTTAATGTTGGTGGAGCAAACAGCGGTATTAATACGGCATGGGGTGGCGGGTTAAATTATAATAATATCATTGGTAATAAGTTAGATTTTCAAAGTAATTATTTTTATAACCGGTTAAATCCAAATAAAGAAAGCCATATACAAAGGCAATTTCTTTTTCCATCCAATAATATATACAACCAGAATTCTTTCGCTGACAATTTAAATAATAGTCACCGGTTTAATTTGAATACATTATACCAGATTGATTCGTTTAATTCGATTCGTTTAATTCCTTCCTTTAGCTATCAAAGAACAAAGAACAGATCACAAATGGATTACAGGACAGTAGCAGAAAATGGGATGTTGACGAATGAGGGGTTTAGTAATAATACATCAGGTAATGAAGGATATAATTTCAGTAATGAAATAGTTTGGCGCAAACGATTCAGAAAAAAAGGAAGAACTTTTTCAGTTTCACTGCAAACTAGTTTGAATCAAAGCGACGGGGAAAGTAGTCTGTCCTCAATTAATAATTTTTATAATCCAACACTACAGCGAGATACATTAAATCAGCAAAGCATTATAGCCAATAATATGAAGAGTTATAATGTACGAGCTGTTTATACTGAGCCAATTTGGAAAAGATCACTACTTGAATTTAATATTAGTAACGCAAATAGTAAAAGTACAGCCCAAAAGGAAACGTATGATTTTAATAAAAGCAATAGTAAGTTTGATCAATTGAATGATTCCTTGACAAATGATTTTGAAAATACTTATCGCTACAGCAATGCAGGAATAAGAGTACGTACACAAAGAAAGAAATATAATTATTCTTTTGGTGCGAACTGGCAATTGGCAGATCTGCAAGGCAAGGTTATAAGTGGCGCTAACGACTCGTTGATTACAAAATCATTTAGAAACATTTTACCAAATGCAAGGTTTCAATACTACTTTACCAGATTTAAAAGTTTCTCTCTTAATTACAATACATCAACCAATCAGCCGTCGATAACGCAGTTACAGCCTGTGCCGGATAATAGCAACGTTTTAAACATACGAGAAGGTAATCCGGATCTGAAGCAGGAGTATTCACACACTATTCAATCCAGGTTAACCCTTATAAGTCCCTATAAAAACAAGAACCTGTTTCTATTTATGAATATGCAGGTAACCGAGAATAAAATTGTTAATAGCGATTCAATTAATCTGCAAACATTAGTACGACGCACTAAACCTATTAATGTGAATGGCGTTTACAATCTGAATACGGAGATTAGCTATAGTATGCCTGCCAGATTTTTGCGGGGCACGGTAGAAGTAAGTGCCAATACAAGGCTATTTAAAACAAAACAATTTATCAATAACGTTGGAAATGATATTATGACGACAACGTTTGGTCCGAATCTAAGATTTGATATAAACCCTACTGATAAACTTAATATAGCACTAGGTGCTGGAATAAATTATAACCGAACAAAATATTCATTGCAAGCTGCATTAAATACTGATTATCTGTCACAGGATTATTCTGCTTCTTTGGATTGGGAATTGCCCAAGGGGTTTTTTGTAAGTACAGATTTTATGTATACAATAAATAGTCAACGGGCAACAGGATTCAATACTAAAGTTCCTTTATGGAATGCGAGTATAAGTAAACAGGTACTGAAATTTAACAGAGGCGAAATAAAGTTCAGTGCCAGAGATCTTTTAAACAAGAATGTAGGTATCAATAGAAATACGAATAATAATTATATAGAAGATTCCCGAGCATTGACCTTGCGCCAGTTTTTTTTACTAAGCTTTACGTATAGTTTGAGTAAGGTAGGTGGTGGAACACAAGATATGCATGGTGGTGGAAATATAAGAATTTTAGGACGTTGATCTAATTAAAAAATTAATTATTACAGATCTGTTTGATCAGGTGTTCATCTATTTCAAGTGCAGTGAAATTTTTATTTTGTGGTGTAATTGCAACGGCAGTCCCAACCATAGTATAGTTTTTAAACCGATGTTCTGTTTTTAATATAAGGGCTCCGTTTGTTTTTTCTCCATAAAAACGCCAGTTAAAAGCAGTATGTTGTTTATAAGTAGCGGGTGTAATCCTTAAATCATTATTTACCCAATACCGAGTATGAAAGTTGTTGGATTCAAATTCCAGGATCAGGCAGTTATATCCTACTATTTTTTCGTCTGTATTATATAGTTTATATGCGAGAATAGAATCGGTTGGCAATCCGTAATCTTCGCAGCGTTCATTTATTTTGCTATTTGTTTTTGATATGGCTTTGTTTATCTGGCTTAAATAGAAATAGGTCAATGTATCTTTTTCAAAAAATGTACTTTGATAATTTAATTTATCAAATCGAAAAATGCTTTTATAAGGTTTTATTTTAGAAAGGGAATCAACATCCAGACTATCACTTATGTATGTATAACGATATTCTATTTGTCCATTGAAATAATCGGCACTCGAACTTCCTCGTTTAGTTAAGAGAAAAAGAAGTGCAATAATAGCGGGTATCAGTATTAAGGGTAATATATTTTTTTTCATAGCACAGTTAAAAATTAAATATACTACAATTAATAACGAACACTTATACTGATATTTTTTTTCTCATTTGAATTATACTGTACACTTGCTTTTGAAAAGGGCGGAGGGCCAAATGCTCCCATTACATTATTGGAAAAGCCATATCCTTCTTTTGGTAATCCAAAAAAGTTTTTATTCATTTTGCTATCATCATTTTCATCATGTAAAATTGCTATTGCATAATTTCCGGATAGCAAACCATTAAAAGATACAGAAGTTACATTATCTGCAATGGAGAGTTTGGCTATTCTAACTGCTTTTTTGGGCTCGTCAGGGTATCCAATTCCGTCTTTATATACACTCACCAGCACATGGCCTTTGTTATTTCTAAGGTTTGTAATAGTGATGCTAAATTCAGCATCTTTTATCTGGCTATTGGTAGCCGCTGAATTAAGAAATAAT
This sequence comes from Chitinophagaceae bacterium, assembly GCA_024643655.1. Classification (GTDB taxonomy): domain Bacteria; phylum Bacteroidota; class Bacteroidia; order Chitinophagales; family Chitinophagaceae; genus JJ008. The sequence goes on from JAHEMM010000009.1 coordinate 47,976, forward strand.
AGAATGAGTAATAAATAGCGGAAAATATTCATAAGAAAATAACAAATAAACTAAAACATTGTTTATCAGAACGGTTTTTATAAAAAATGGTTGCCCTCAAATTTAAAAAAACAGATAGAAGTTGTGACGAATACGTTTTTGTAATAAGGTTAAAGATTGATTACAATAGCTAAACTTAATTCAACTTTATCAAAATCTAATTTTATTTCTCTTCTGAACTATAATATTTTATTTCTTCGCTTTTTATGAAAAATAAAAAAGAATTGTTATTCCAAAAAGTTTGTCCGATTCCCTCTTTGTAAAATCTAAAAAGTATAGCTCGGTATAAGTAGTAGGCACTCAATATGATAATCGAAGTCCAAAAAACTTTAGTATCTATTTTCTTAGAGATTATCATATAAATCAAAATTTTCGCAAACGTTTCTGGTATTGCCGAAGGTGTGGCATTTAAGCACTTGTGATTAGAAAAACCATAGATCGCTTCAACCTTACTTGGTTTTTGGATCGAGACGCATACACCACATAACGGGGCAGCCAGGAACTGGCACCACTTCTTTCTCCATCACAAAACCCCTGCGTTCATAAAGGGCACGGGTGTTTGGTCCAAAAGTTATAAACCATCCAGGAGCAGTTCCGTTATTAATTAGCCGCACCGATTCATCTGCAAGCGCAGCACCCACTCCTTTACCCCGAAATTGAGGTAGTACTCCGATCCAGGCCATATGCCAAAAAGATTCTTTAGGTTCAGCTTTCTCAATAACTCCTGCTACCTTAGGAAATTTTATGGCACGACTATTAGTCATAGCCATTCTCAACACACTGGTAATGATTCCGAACATGAACCGAACTTTTCGAAATCCTTTTGGAGGATAACCATCAGGGGGCATGCGAATAGCAACGCCTGCTAATTGTCCATCGATACGAGCAGTATGAATCTCCCCTTGATCGGCAAATACGTTTATCCATGTACGGAACCATGGTATTGTTGCACGGATTTGTTTCTCTGGTTTAACCCCCTCAAACATAAACTTGAAAAGATTCTCGGTCAAAAAACTTTCTGCAAGAATTTTTGCCGCTGTTTCTACTTCGCCCGGGCGAATCCGATCGACTACAACCATTTTTTTCATATTTTTTCATTTTTGTTGAAAGTATAAATACAAATGAATTTGTTGTCTTTATTATTGTTGTATCAGTTTTTTCAATGATCGCTTACGATTGAGTATTTTCAAAGGCAGGGGATTTATTGCTCGTCAAGCCTGACCCGATATTAAATTTATAATTAATTGTTGATTGTTGGGACTAATATTCAGCGGAATTCCGTCAAGGCGAAACTTACGTAAATTGAACTTCCATCAAGTCACACTTGCACAAAGCCTTATGTTAGATGTTGTTTATTTTTATTGAGATGCGGTTGGAGTAGAAATATTTACTACATTTTTCCAGGAAGCATCACGTTGTTTTTTCCAAATACTTACAGCTTTATCGTTTTGCGTATTTGTATTCCCTGCATAGATTTTTTATGCTACCTGCGAATGCTAAATAATGTACGCCATGTCATCATTTTCTGAAACTTCAACACTACGTGGCTGCCAACTTATATGAAAGCTATGAATGTTAAACTTTCTTTCCAACTACATGAAATATTTGCCAATGTTTGGGTTTCCTAAGCTCTGGCGGATCGTCACGTTCTTCTTCCCTTATCATCTCTATTGTAAAGCCTTTCAATAGCTTTAATACTTCATTGTGTGAGTGGTGAGATCGATTCGGAAGCGATGCCCAAGTATCTCTTTTACCAAAGAACTGACCTGCAAATCTACCTCCGGGACGTATTGAGGTTACAATTTTATTCCATAGTTCGTCGAAATGTTGTGGCTCGCAAAAAGGTAAGGCAAAACTAGCGTTTACCAGATCACAAACAGGAAACTTCATGTCATTGAAGCTTACTTCTGTAGTTGTCAAAAGTGGTTTCATTATTTCGGGAACCCTTGGCCATAAATAGGTAAATGCTTCTGGGTGATTATCGGTTGCCAGTACCCGCCAGTTTCTGCTAAGCAATTCCAAAGAATCACGTCCTTCTCCAGCAGCTAAATCGATCGCAAATCCATTATTAAATCCTTCAAGTTCAAATGAATCCAAAGCTGCAATAAGCGTATCTCTTGCCCCTTTCCCAAGAACAGCATTAAAATATCCCGACCAGTCTTCTATTTCCGAAAAGTCTTGAGCACCCATGGGTGGTAAGTCTGGCTTCTTTGATTTATCTTTTTCGTGCATAAGTTTTTTATTTTGAGACACACTTAATCTTTTAATTTTTATGGGAATACAATCTAAATATTAATTTTTTATTTTTCTAATTATAAATGACATAGATCGGCCACAGCTTTGTGCAACCTGGATAATAGATATTCGTATGCTGGAACTGTTGCCAATTTTATAATTAAAAGTTCATTCTTATTACTATTACTCAATAGAGTTACGTCAGATGAAACTGTGGCTTAAATATGTGCAAATGCTGATTATTGTCAAGTTAACCCCGCTTGCACAAAACCCGATGTTGGCTGCTTACCCTTCGTCACTACTAGCAACAAGATGTTCCTAATTGTATAGGTGGGCACTTTACTGAACCATAACTACAAAAAACACAACAGTCTCCATCTTTGGGTTTAAGCCTTGTCTCACAGTTTACACAGTCGTAAAAAAATTGGCAAGCATTTGTTGGCATTGTCTCTAGTTGTTTGTGGCCACAAGCCGGGCATGTTATAGTTGATTGAAGTATGATTGTTTTTTCCATTAGTTGTCAATTAATGTCTTTGAAATGGCTTTATAGCCTTTGCTTTTATAGTTATTGTAAGGGTAATTGAAGCAAAATAAACTCAGCTGTATCTTCACTAATGTTTTTAAGGTAGAATGGCTGCATGCTCTTTATCTCAAAAAAGCTTGCCGGCTTTAGTGTTTGTTTCCGGGATTTTCCACTTTCCTCAATTTTCAAATTAGAAGTATGAAGAGAAACTAAAATGAATGATTCCTTTTTTTCTTTGAGTTTAAAATCTTTTCCTTTTGACAAATTAAGCCGGTATGCCCTTATCCATGTTGTGTCTATTTCCAATTGGAGATCGGGAATTGCTAAAGGGTTTTGAACAAAGCCAGTATTGTTAAATAATAACTCCACAGCCATAACTTGAAAGGTGTCTTTGTCAGCGTTCCAGACACGATGAATTTCAATATTTGGAGCCGCTAAATTTTCAAACATAATTGTGCCTGCTTTAGATTTGCGGGCTGAAGCTACTCCTCCTTGCAGCTGCGACCCTATGGCAGTACTTGTAAGTCGGATAAATACAGATGGTGTTTGATGAATATGAAATAGTGTTGTGTCACCAGGAGGTATTAAAACATCCAGAATTCTAACAGCTGAATTTTGAAAAACCGGATGATGTCGGGGTTCTTCATGTACTGGTACTTGTGCCTGCGAACCAATGAAATTAAATACCATTCCAAGTAAGAAAAAGAATTTGCGGTAATTAATTTTTAAAATGCTCATTTGCTATTTTTATTTTAAAGGTTGCAGCTAATGTTCAGTGCTTTGCGTTCGGCTGGGTCCCGATAGTTATCGGGACGTCGATCCCGCACCTGCATACCGGCAGGCAGACTGAAGCTGAGAAAAATTACTCCTGCCTGGCTCGACGTTGCGTAGGCCCCTGCTAACGCAAAACCCAATGTTGACGGTTCGTAGTTACTTTCATTCATCAATTAAATTTTGTCTGAACTAAGTATACTAAGCAAATCCAGAACTAATGTATTTTAAACTTCACTTTCTAAAAGGATGCTTTTTCAAATAGCTTAGATTTCTCCAAATCCATTCAAGCGGACCAAATTGAAAATATCGCAACCAGATTGGGCTTAAAATTAATTGAACAATCCAAATAGAAAACACGATATATAAAAGTTCATGTCGTTGAAGCTTCCCAAATAATCCAAACCCTGCACCGGTAAATAGGAACATTGCAAAAACAGAGTGCATTACATAATTGGTCAACGCCATTTTGCCAACAGCAGCAAGGCTTTTCTTTAGCCAGTTTAAAATTGGAAATTTACAAAAAAGCATAATTAAAGCGATATGCCCCATGGCAACAGGAACCCTCCCTAAGTCGTAGGTTAAATACGATTTAGAAAATCCGATAAATGAAAAGCCGCTATCAATGATTAAGTTGGTTTCATAATAATTTACCAGCAAGCCAATACTATAACCTATCAAAGCCATGAGCCCATAAAAAAGATATGATTTCTCTGCAGTAAGTATTTTTAGTTTGAATAGAGCAATTCCTAAAAGCATCATGCTAAGTACATCCCATAAATCATATCTGTAAGGGAAGTGTTCATTATAGTGCAAATTAAAAGGTGCCAAAAATGCTACCACAGAAAAATATCCTTTACGCATGTTGGTATTGTATTCTGCAATAGCTTCAGGAGATTTTTCAGCTTCTTTTTTCTCCCACTTTTCACTGGCTTCTTTAAGGTCTTTCGTTAACTCTTTTCCTTCAGTCTTATACTGTTGTGCTATCGATACTTGTTCTATCAGTTTTACATCGTTTCTATAATCGCTGTAATTCCACAAGGCGCCAGCAGAAAACAGAAATACTGATATAAGTATTAATTTTTTTGGCGACATGTTTCTGAAAGAATAAACCAAAAATCCCATCAAAGCATAGTTATATAATATTTCACCATCCCATAATAACAGATAGCAATGTATCAATCCAAACACCAACAGCCAGGTTAGTCGTCTGAAATAGATATTTGCTGCGTTAATACCAGCTCCTTTTTTTTCAAGACGGTCTAGTAGGATGAACATACCAACGCCAAATAATAAAGAAAACAATGCCCTCATAGTACCTTCAAAAAGCATGTTTGTAGTTATCCAAGTCTTGAGATCCCATCCAGTGGCACCGCCCGAAACTGTAGGGTTTTCATAAGCACCCGCAAGTCCCATCCCATTAATATTCATTAATAAAATTCCGAGTAATACTACTCCTCTCATGATGTCAAGAGATTGAATTCTGTCAGAAAGTTTTAATGCTGAAATTGAGCTGTTAGTTGAGGTCATATGTTAGTTTATTGATTAACTTTTAGAAAATAATAAATTGTTATTAGTCTCGATAGTATGACCGCCAACGTTCAGGGCTAAGCGTTCGGCTGGGTTCCTATAGCTAATGGGAAAAAATGTCCAGCCTGGAACTGCCGACCAACCTGCCTGCCTGCCGGTGCAATTACTAAAGTACGGAATATATTGTGTTGATGCGTATCTGGAAAGTTATCGGGACGTCGATCCCGCACCTGCATACCGGCAGGCAGACTGAAGCTGAGAAAAATTACTCCTGCCTGGCTCGACGTTGCGTAGGTCCCAGCTAACGCAAAACCTTATGTTAGTGGTAGTTTTTTTTCTTTAGTTTCTTTGCCAGCTTTATTGAATGTTTCAGCGAATTAATATTATTCCAGTCGCTATGTGAAATGATAATATACGTTGGATTAAGATATTTATTTTGTACATTTTTAAGCGTAGTTTCATATTCTTTCACGTTTGCATCTCCTAAATACCCCAAATTTTCTGCATCAGCACCTTTTATTAAGCAGCCACCATAAAGTATTTTTTCATTATTAAACCATGCAACAATATTGTCTGATGTATGTCCTTGTCCAGGATAATAAATTTCAAAAGAAAATTGGCCGACAGTGAAGACTGTATCTTTTGTCATTAAAAATTCAGCTCTTTTTTTATTGTTCTTTTTACTCAACTCATCTGTAAGGACAGTTGTATAAGTTTTAATTCCTTTTTGCTTGTAATATTCAAGTCCTTCAGTCCTGTCGCTATGCCAATGGGTAGCTATGCACAATTCAACACTTTTATTATGTCTTATTTTGATACTATCAAGTAATGCTTGAAATTGTGTCGTGTCCCAAGGTGTGTCAAATAATACAACTCCCTGGTTAGTTACAACATACATTCCATTAGCCGGCACTGGATTTCCTTCGTAAGTACTATATGTTGTATAGATATAAAACTCCCTTGTCAAATGTGAGATTTTAAGCTTTGCTTCTTCTGTCTGTCCAAAAACATTTGTCAGAGAAAAAATGTATAAAAGTGTCAGTACGATTCTCCTCGTCATGGGTACTTATTATTTTTGGATGTGTGTGTCGTTTAAATTACCGCCAACATTCAGGGCTTTGTACTGGCGGGGAAATAGTATTCCATCCAGCCCGCAACTGAAGCCCAACCTGCCTGCCGGTGCAATTACTAAAGTACAGAATATATTGTATTGATGTGTATCCCGATATTAATAGGGACGTCGATCCCGAACCTGCCTGCCGGCAGGCAGGTTGCCGGTGCCGAAGATAACCAGGTCATCTTAGCGGTTCGTGCTGATTAATAGTTATACTTAATATTTTTGAAATCGCTTTC
>JAHEMM010000076.1 GCA_024643655.1 Chitinophagaceae bacterium
TTATAACCCAAATCACCGGGAGTGAAATAAAATTTTTCATAATAAGCGGGGTCATCAGGAATATGCATCTTCCTGTATTTTCCCAAATAACTTCCATCAGCATCTAAAATTGCCGTTGTATTATGATAAAGGCCTTGTGCTCTTTTTTCAAATAATGAAGCAATAATAACAACGCCAAGTTCTTTTGCTACAGCTTGTAAAGACTCTGTAGAAGGACCGGGAATTGCCTCGGCTAGTTTGAAATTCTCATAATCTTCAACATCACAGAAATACAAAGAAGTAAACAGTTCTTGCAAGCAAACGATTTGTGCACCATCAGCAGCAGCTTTCTTTACACCTGCAATTGCTTTTGCAAGATTTTCATCTTTATTATTTGTGCAACTCATTTGCACAAGTCCAACTTTTACTTTACTCATTTATTCAAATTAATTTTCAAAAATAGTTATTTACATATTTTTATGCTGAATTCCTTCCCGCATTAATTATTCCAAACGAACAACGCATTACTAATTTACCATAGGTTTCTTTTAGCTTTTCCGATCGGTTACTTTTATCCAACTCACGATATTTTGTAATTGCATATTGCTGAATAGTTACAAGTGGTAAAACAATTCTTTCCCGCATTTGTATAGATAATTGTTCTACCGGGTAATCAGCCATCAACTCTTTTGTGCCTGTAATCTTAAATAAATATTCTTCAGCTAGTTGATATTCTTTGTATATCATTTTCCATAATTCACCATAGGCAGGATGCCTTGACAAGTAAGCTGTTAATGGGAAAAAACATTTCTTCATGGCCATCTCACAATTATCAATCATCGTTTTAAAAAACAATGAATTTTTATATAGTTTACGATAGTCTTTTATTCTTCCATCTTTATCTGCTTTTTGTAAAGCCGTACCTACTCCATAAAAACCAGTCACATTTTGTTTTAATTGACTCCATGCACCTACAAAAGGAATAGCTCTCAGATCATCCAATGATAATTTTTTCGATTTACCTCTTTTTGCCGGCCTTGATCCGATATTCGTTTGCCCATAAAAATTCAATGGGCTTGCATGGCCAAGGTATTCAAGAAACATTGGATGTTTTTTTAATGCATCATAAGATTCAAAACTAGTTGCCGCTAATGCTTGTAATAACATTTCTTCCGACTCATTCATTGTAACATGATGGTCAGTAAGCAGATCATTAGAAATGCCTGCATGTAATAATTGCTCAATATTATATCTGGCAGCTTGAACCATTCCAAAATTTGAACTTACTGTTTGCCCCTGAATAGTTAACTGAATTTCTTTGTTTTCAATATTATTACCCATTGAGGCATAAAATTTATGCGACTTACCACCACCTCTTGCAGGTGGACCACCTCTGCCATCAAAAAATATTACTTCAATATTATTCTCTCTTGAAACCTTGGTTAACTCTTCTTTTGCTTTATATATACCCCAGTTAGCCATCAAATATCCACCATCCTTCGTTCCGTCAGAAAAACCGACCATGATCGTTTGTCGGTTGCCCCTTTGTAATAAATGTTTTTTATAAACCGGATCATTATATAATTCTTGCATCACTCCAGCAGCATTCTTCAGATCTTCAATTGTTTCAAATAAAGGAACCAGATCAACTGTTATCTCCTTTGGTTTCCAGCCGGCTAATAAAAATAAACCATATGCTTCCATTACATTCAATGCAGATGTTGAATGACTAATAATGTATCGGTTACAACCTTCTTCACCATTTTGTAGCTGAATATTCTTCAAGGACTTGACAACATCTATTGTGTCTTTCTCAATAGCATCTGATAAATCAACATTGCCAGGTATAGGTTTCAGTTTAATAATTCTGCTAATTTTCTCTATATCACTTGCCTTTTCATAATTATCGCCTAATAGATTGGTAAGCTTACTGATATTCTGATAAAGTTTTTGATGTAAACTACTATCCTGTCTGATATCTAATGATGCAAAATGTAAACCAAATACACTGACCTTATTAATAAGACCATCCAATAGATTTACGAAAATCCCATTGTGCCTTTCCATTAATACCTTTCGAATATCTTCAAGTGAAGAAAGAATCTCTTCTTTTGTTATTTTAGTTCGTTGCCCCGGAATAAAAACATTATCATATAATATTTTCTCCAATGCAAATAATTTCTCCTCTACACCTTCAAATGTGAGGCGTCTTCTGATTTTTCGAATATCCAGATAATAACACTTAATAATGCTACTACGTAATGCATCGGCCACTTTCAAAGTAGTATCAGTACTTACAAATGGATTGCCATCCCTATCACCGCCAGGCCAAAAGCCCATTTTAACAACAGGATTTTTTGCCGGCATTGCATCTGGAAAATTACTCTTCAAAAAATTAGTAATCTGTCCCGTTGCTTCATAAAAAACATTTTCCAAAAACCAAATCAGACTAATAGCTTCGTCATATGGAGTAGGTTTTTGTTTTTTAAAAAAAGCAGTCTTACCTAATTGTTGCAAATACATATTTACCTTACTTGTATTTTCATTCATTAATGCTTTTGACATGTCATTAATAATTGCCAATACCGGACCTGGATAAAACTGTGTTGGGTGAGCAGTTAGTACTAGCCGGACTGAATAGTCTTTTAACTTCTCAGCAAGTTGCTTCTCTTTATTTAACTGTACAATTTCAGAGCCAAGATGCTTTAAAGTACCTTGACCATTTATGTCATTTATACTACTGAAAGCCGCATCCTCTAATGCATCAAATAATACTACCTGTCTTTCTGCATATTGAACAAATCTGAATAACAAATCCAACTCTTCCTTAGTAGTTGCGTAATTAGTATGCTTTTTAAAAAAATTACTAATAATACTTAACGGACTTTTCTTATTTGCATAACCGTCTTCGCAAACGGACAAAAACAAGGACAAAAGAATACCAGTTTTTTCAATTTTATGAAAGGGAAGAGCAGTAAATAAACTGTTATATAACTGAAATTTCAAACCTACTTCTTCTCTGAAATTCAATACTCTACTGCTATTAATATCCATAATAATAAATCATTTTTACTTGAAATTCAATATACTTCATTTAAACAAAAAACTCCCCGCAAGCGGGGAGTTTAATACAAGTTTTTTTATTCGCTTATTATTCAGCTGCCTTCTCTTCTGTTGCAGGCGCTTCAGAAACTTCAGTAGCTTCTGCTACCGGAGCTACTTCTGCTGCTGGAGTTGCTTCTGCTTTTTTCTTTGAACCTGCACGACGGGTTTTCTTAGCTGCAGTTTTATCTTCACCAATCCCCTTGCCATAGATCTCATTAAAATCAACTAACTCGATCATTGCTGTTTCAGCATTATCACCAACCCTTGCACCTAACTTAATGATACGAGTATAACCACCAGGGCGGCCACCTACTTTCTCAGCAATTGTTCCAAACAATTCCTTGATCGCTTCTTTGTCCTGTAAGTAGCTAAATACCACTCGACGTTGGTGTGTTGTATTTTCTTTTCCTTTTGTTATCAAAGGCTCAACATATACTCTCAAAGCTTTCGCTTTAGCAGTTGTCGTTACAATTCTTTTGTACTGGATAAGCTGACAGGCAAGATTGCTTAATAAGGCATCTCTGTGTGCTTTCTTTCTTCCTAGATTTTTTACTTTGTCTCCGTGACGCATGACGTTTTAATTTTATGACATTGCACCGTGTCAGGATTTGCAATGTTTGCTACCTTGTATTTCAAAGCAGCATTGTGAATAATAGTTACATGTTATATTCTCATGACTCTTCCAAAGCTCCTCTTTTGGAGGGGTTGTGAAGGCCTTAGAATTCGCTTGGATCAATACCCAATTTTGGTAAATCCATACCAAAACTTAATCCTCTTTCAGTTAGTACTTGCTCAATTTCAGATAATGACTTCTGTCCAAAGTTGCGGAACTTCATCAAATCTTCCTGCTCATATTGAACTAACTCACTCAATGAATTAATTTTCGCTGCTTTCAAACAATTGAATGCTCTAACAGAAAGATCAAGATCTTCTAATGGAGTCTTCAGCACTTTACGTAACTGTAAAGTTTGTTCGTCCACCATGTCTTCTTTCTTTTCTTCTTTATTATCGAAAGTGATGTTCTCATCAGTGATGATCATCAAATGCTGAATCAAAATTCTTGAAGCCTGCTTCACTGCTTCTTCTGGATGGATAGTACCATCTGTAGAAACTTCCATGATCAGTTTTTCAAAGTCAGTACGCTGCTCCACACGGGTATTCTCAATTGTATACTTCACATTCTTTATAGGCGTAAAGATGGCGTCAATAGGAATATATCCTAATGGAGCATCTTTAACTTTATTATCTTCTGCAGGTACATAACCACGACCTTTGCCGATGGTCAATTCAACATCCATTCTTGCAGAAGAATCCAACGTGCAGATAAGCAAATCTGGATTCATGATCTGGAAAGAATGAGTGCTTTCACCAAGCATGCCGGCCGTAAATTCAGTTCTGTTCTTGATAGACAAAATGATTTTCTCATTTGCTACTTCATGATCAACAACTTTTTTAAAGCGGATCTGCTTCAGGTTAAGAAATATTTCAACAACATCTTCGCTGATACCTTTCATAGTTGCAAACTCATGCTCTACACCTTCAATCTTTACGCCTATGATTGCATAGCCTTCCAGTGAATTTAGTAGTACACGACGAAGTGCATTACCGATTGTTACACCGTAACCAGGTTCCAATGGACGAAACTCGAACTGAGCTTCGAAATCAGTTGCTTTCTGCAGAATGATTTTATCGGGTTTCTGGAAATTTAATATTGCCATATTGATTATTTATAGTTTTTAAACGTAATAAAATTTCTTACTTAGAATACAATTCCACTATCAACTGCTCCTTGATATTCTCAGGAACACTTTCCCTTTCAGGGTATGTAATGAATGTACCTTTCATTTCAGTTTCATTCCAATCCAACCAGCTAAACTTAGGGTTTTTTGGTCCTATCATACTGGTAATTGAAGTTCTTGCTTTGCTACCTTCTTTAATAGTAATAACATCACCAGCTTTCATCTGATAAGAAGGAACGTTTAAAACGTCACCATTTACTTCAATGTGCTTATGACTTACTAACTGACGTGCAGCGGGGCGGCTTGGAGCAATACCCATACGGAAAACAGTATTGTCAAGACGAGCTTCACAAAGTTTGATCAGGTTTTCACCTGTTACGCCACCACGACGGGAAGCTTCTTCAAAAGTTTTGCGGAATTGTTTTTCCAAAATACCGTAAGTGTATTTTGCTTTTTGCTTTTCACGAAGTTGTAATGCGTATTCACCTAAAGTTTTACGCTTCTTCTTGTCGCCGTGCATTCCGGGAGGGTTGCTGTTTTTATCCAACCACTTACCATTACCTAAAATTGGTTCACCGAAACGACGGGAAATCTTGGTCTTTGGACCAGTGTACCTTGCCATAGTTTTTATTCATTTACGCTTTTTTGTAACGGTGCTTTGATCAGTAAAAGCGTTAAAAAATCAATCAGGCACCCTTTTTAAAATGAACTGTCCTGATCCTTTCAGAACAATTATAACTATATAAATTCCTTTCTCCCCCTTCGGGGATGGGGGCTTATACTCTTCTTTTCTTTGGAGGACGGCAACCATTGTGCGGCAATGGAGTTACGTCTTTAATCATCACAATCTCTATCCCGCTTTGTGAAAGAGAACGAATAGCTCCTTCACGACCAGAACCTGGTCCTTTTACATACACATCTACTCTTTTCAAACCTGCGTCAAGCGCTGTCTTTGCTGCGTCAGATGCTGCCATCTGCGCTGCATAAGGTGTGTTCTTTTTAGAACCTCTGAAACCCATTTTACCAGCACTACTCCAGGCAATTACTTGTCCTGTTTTGTTGGTAAGACTGATAATAATGTTGTTGAAAGTTGCAGAAATATGAGCATCCCCATAAGAATCTACTTTCACCACTCTTTTCTTAGCTGCTGCTTTTGCGCTGCCACCTTGTTGTTGTGCTTTTGCCATAATTTTTGAACCGAGGTAATCTCTTCTTTTTGTTATAAAATATTCCGACCTGAATCGAAACCTAAACCAATCCTACTCCTGCACCGGGCATCCGTAATTAGTTCAGTATTTAAAGTGCATATAAAAAGCTAATGACAATTAAGCCATTAGCGATTAATTATTTTTTAGCTGCCTTCTTCTTACCAGCAACAGTCTTCCTCTTGCCTTTTCTTGTACGGCTGTTTGTCTTAGTACGTTGTCCACGAACGGGCAAACCTTTACGGTGACGTAATCCACGGTAACAAGCGATATCAAGCAAACGCTTAATACTTGTTTGTACTTCGGAACGAAGCTGACCTTCAACTTTCATTTCCTCAGTAATTGTATTACGGATAGCAGTCAATTCCTCATCATTCCACTCCTGCACTTTTTTGTTCCTGTCAATATTATGCTTGTCAAGAATATACTTTGCAGTAGAAGGACCTATTCCGTAGATATAGGTAAGTCCTATTTCGCCTCTTTTTTGTTTTGGTAAGTCAACACCGGCAATACGAGCCATATTTCGATTTTAAATTTTAGATTTACGATTTTACATTGATTAACCCTGACGTTGCTTAAAACGAGGATTCTTTTTGTTAATAACATAGAGTCTGCCCTTACGACGAACTATTTTGCAATCAACACTGCGCTTTTTAATAGATGCTCTTACTTTCATAATAATTCTAATTACTTGTATCTGAAATTTATTCTTCCCCTTGTTAAATCATAAGGTGACAACTCTACTCCTACTTTATCACCAGGTAATATCCTGATATAGTGCATTCTCATTTTTCCAGAGATGGTTGCTAATATTTCATGCCCGTTTTCCAGTTTTACTTTAAACATAGCATTAGATAAAGCTTCTACTATTGTTCCATCCTGTTTAATAAGTGGTTGTTTCGCCATAATTTTTGGGAACGCAAAGGTAGGAGTATCAAGGTTAAAAAAGAAATAACCCTGATAATTTTTAAGGATTTTGTGGCAAATAGAGCCCATTTTATCCCCATTTTCCAGAAAACTGTGTATTTAAGGCCTTTCCAAATGCACTTTGGTCATATCCAGGTATAAATTCTGCAATTCATGAACGCCTAATGGGAACCCAAAATGTCGTTTATCTTCTCTCCACCACATTTCAATAGTTGAAAAATCGCCTTTTTTAGGTGTTACTAATCGAAACGAATCATATTTATATTTTACCGCTCCTTCTTCAACTTCTTCTTTTGTAAACCCGAATTTCAATAACTGGGCTTCATCTAATGGTAAAGCAGTCATTGATTCAGGACTATACCAGAACTCCTGCACCCCATTATTAACTAATGCTTGGTTTTGTTCGTAATTCACTTTTACAATAATCCCTTCCCTTGTAATTCCTTCATCATTCAACATTACAACATCCCCTGATTTAAGATTTCCGATTTTTAGCATAGCAACTATTTTATATCCCGAATATAAAAAAAACTTACACACAATACTAATTAAGCTTTTAAAAATTCATATTTTCAATTAAATAATTTCTTTTTCATAAAACTAAATTGTAAAAAATATGAAAAATAAACTACCAAAGCTTACTGTAATTGTTTTAAGCATAGTATTTATTGCTTGCAGCAGCAAAAAAGAAACAGCCGCATCAATAGCTCAGGAGTGGTGCAATTTAAATGAGAAAGTGTATAAAGCCTCTGATGGAGCTGAAAAAGACGCAGCTAAAATGGTTCGGAAAAAATTTGAAAATTCCATTGAAGAAAAGTATAAAGACAATAAAGAATTTATGGATGAAGTCGGGAAAGAAGTTGAAAAATGTGAGGATGCTTCTGAAGGACGATAAAAACTAACACTTACTCGTAAAGTCAAATTCACCACTTTACGAGTAAGCCCTTTTTATCTCAAAGTAAACCCTTCAATAAATTTTGTATTAAAATCGCCGCTACGGAAACGTTCATCTTGCATCAATTGCAAGTGAAAAGGTATAGTTGTTTTTACTCCCTCAATTACATACTCACTTAAAGCCCGGTACATCGTTTGAATCGCTTCTTCTCTTGTTTGTGCTACTGTAATCAATTTAGCAATCATTGAATCATAATATGGTGGAATTACATATCCTGCATATACATGGCTATCTACCCGTACACCATGTCCGCCCGGTTGATTAAGGGATGTGATTTTTCCAGGAGAAGGACGAAAATCATTATAAGGATCTTCTGCATTAATACGACACTCTATAGCATGGTTTCCGGGGATATAATCAGCTCCGGAAATTCTTTCGCCCATGGCTATTTTTATTTGCTCTTTTATTAAATCAAAATTTATTACTTCTTCTGTTACGCAATGCTCTACTTGGATTCGGGTGTTCATTTCCATGAAGTAAAAATTGCGATGCTTATCAACCAAAAATTCCACTGTTCCTACACTTTCGTAATTGATAGCTTGCGCCGCTTTTTTTGCTGCTTCTCCCATGTTGTATCGAAGTTCATCTGTCATAAATGGTGAAGGAGATTCTTCTACCAGTTTTTGATGACGACGTTGAATTGAGCAATCTCTCTCACTCAGATGACAAACGGTTCCAAACTGATCGCCTGCAACTTGTATCTCAATATGGCGGGGTTCTTCAACGAACTTCTCCATGTAGATTCCATCATTCTTAAAGGATGCAGCTGCTTCAGCTTTTGCCGTATCATAGGCTTTTTCCATCTCACTCTCTTCCCAAACAATTCTCATTCCTTTGCCACCACCACCTGCAGTTGCTTTTAAAATTACCGGATAGCCCATATTCTTTGCAAGTCCCTTCGCTTCATCAATACTTTGTAGCAAGCCTTCTCCACCTGGCACCACAGGTACACCTGCTTTTATCATTGTTTCCTTCGCTGTTATTTTATCTCCCATATTATTGATCATATGAGGAGTAGGGCCAATAAACTTTATTCCATGATCAGCACATATTTGTGCAAACTTTGAGTTTTCCGCTAGAAAACCATATCCCGGATGTATAGCATCCGCATTGGTGATTTCTGCAGCTGCCATAATATGTGGAATATTTAAATACGAATAAACGCTTTGTGGCTTACCTATACATACAGCTTCATCAGCAAATTTTACATGCAAGCTATCTCTATCAGCGGTTGAATAAACTGCTACTGTTTTTATTCCCATTTCACGACAAGTACGAATTACCCTTAAAGCAATTTCTCCGCGGTTAGCTATCAAAACTTTTTTAAACATATATCATTAGATGTGATGGATGAGAGAATCTGTTATTTGTAAGAATGTTTTTGAGAAAAAAATAGTACCCCCATTCTACAAATTTATTTATGCTGGCTCTACTAAAAATAATGGCTGATCGTATTCAACCGGAGATGAATCTTCAACCAAAACTTTCACGATTTTACCTTTTATTTCGCATTCAATCTCATTGAATAATTTCATTGCTTCTATAACACAAACAACATTTCCGGGTGCTATTTCTGAGCCAACATCAACCAGATTAGGTTTATCTGGCGAAGATTTTCGATAGAATGTTCCTATCATTGGGCTTTTAATTGTTACCGTATTTGCAGCCGGGGCTTCGGCAGCTTTTGGCTTTTCTGCAGGAGTTGCAGTTGTCTGTTGCATATTATTTGCAGGTGCAACCATTTGAACCGGCGCAGCTTGCATTGGTGCTGAAACGACCTGTGTTATATTTTCTTCCTTTTGTTTGATAGTAACTTTGAAATCTTTTTGTTCAATTGAAACTTCGCCAATATTTGATTTGTTGACCATTTTAATCAACTCTTGTATTTGTTTGAAATCCATGTTTTTCAATTTAATAGTTGTTTGGTTTAGTAGCCTGTTTGTTCATTATCAACAAAGCTAAGTTAGGTATTTAGAAATCAGAAAAATGATGATATTTTGAATTATTTGGGTAAAATGTAGTGTAATTCATAAAAAAATGGCCGAAAATCGAAGAAATCAGGCCAAATTTAGTTTTTTATGTTTTTAGGATTTTACTCTTTCTACATATTCGCCAGATTTTGTATTAATACGAATTAATTCGCCTTCATTTACAAATAATGGCACACCAATACTTGCTCCGGTTTCTAAAGTAGCAGGTTTTAATGTTCTTGTTGCCGTATCGCCTTTCATCCCTGGTTCAGTATAAGTAACCTGCAAAACGATTTTATCAGGCAGCTCGGCTCCTAATACCTGGTCATTTTCAGTATTGATCATAATACCTACTTCCTGACCTTCTTTCAAATATTGAGGAGCATCTATTGTTGTTTCCTGTAATGAAATTTGTTCAAAAGTTTCTGAATCCATAAAACTATAACCAGTGTCATCTTTATAAAGAAACTGATACGTTCTTCTTTCTACTCTTACGGGAAAAATTGTATCCCCGGAATTCCAAGTTTTCTCAATTGACCTGTTATTATCAACTCCTTTCAACTTCGCCCATACTTTTGCTGCTGCTCTTGCAGTTTTATTTTCGCCAAATTCAACAACAGTATAAAGACTGCCGTCGAGACTTATTATTAAACCTCTGCTGATGTCTGATGTATTTGCCATTATATAAAAAATTGTGGCGGCAAAGATAGGGTAGTCAAATTTTACTGCCAAGCTTAAATGATGATGCTAAAAACAGATGAATAAAATTTCTTTGCCTTATAAATTTCTAAAAAATCAAATTCCACAAAAGAAGCAAGCACATATTTTAAAAAGCAATACTCCGAATAAGTATATTATTTATAAATTTACCGGTATGAGAGCATAAGGCTTGAACATGAAAAGGCTAATCAATAAAATACTCTTTGTTCTATTCATTTCTATAACCACCATAAATGCTGCTGGTCAGCTTCAGGTTACTGAAACAAATAATGCTTTAATACTTGCACAAAGATTAGTGGGCGAAGGTGTATCCATAAGTAATGTTACAGTAACAAACTCTTCGGGCATTATTCCTACTGGGCTATTTACCAATCTTGGCGGTAATGCTATTGGTATTGATAGCGGTATAATATTAACAAGCGGCAGGGTAAAATCAGATTTTAGAAATAATATATTTGGTGTAGACGGAAATGGCACCACAAACGCATCATTCAGGCTTGCATCTGGTAATTTAGGATTGCCGGGGGATATTACTCTTGCAAATGAATTAGGGATTTCTGTATCAGTACTTTTTGATGCTGTTGCCCTTGAATTTGATTTTGTGCCTCTGGGAGACAGTATCCGGTTTAACTATATCATGAGTTCGGAGGAATATACTCCTGGATCAGTTTGTATATTTAATGATGCTTTTGGATTTTTTATTTCCGGACCAGGGTTTACGGGAACAAAAAATATTGCTCTGATTCCTAATACTAACAGTCCCGTTACTATCACTAATATTAATGATATTCCTTCAGCTGGTTGCGTTAATAATCCTCAATATTATGTTGACAATTCTTCCAATAATATCTTTCTACATGATGGGCATACAAAATTACTAGCTGCAACTGCTAAAGTAATACCCTGCGAAACTTATCATTTGAAATTAGTCGTATCCGACCGGGGCGACCCCATATGGGACACTGGTGTTTTCTTGCAGGCGAAAAGTCTCTCTTCAAATGCCATTGGTATTACAAATCTTATACAAAAAGACCCAACAGGAAGTAGTTACCTGGTTGAAGGATGCAATGCAGGAACTATTGTTATCAGAAGACCGAGAAAAGATCCAACGCCGCTGCTAGTTTCTTTATCCTATACAGGATCTGCTACCAATGGAATAGATATGCAGACTCTTCCTTCTTCGGTTACAATTCCGGCTAATGATAGTTTTGTGGTTATAAATGTTATCCCGATCATTGATAATATAGCAGAAGGAATTGAAAACATAGTTGTGTATGCACTGGCAGGTTGTGCAGCAGGCACACCAACTGATAGTACCACAATCCAGATAAGGGATTATGATATACTGGAACTTATACCAGACACTGCAATCATTTGCCGTAATGCTTCAATACAACTAAATGCAGCTTCTGGTTACAGCATTTACCAATGGAACGCCGACCCCACATTAAGTAATACCAATACCAGAAACCCTTTTGCAACACCAGTAAATAATTCTACGAAGTATATATGTACTGCAACTGAAGGTACCTGTAATGCAAAAGATTCAGTATTGATAAAATGGAAAGAATTAAAATTTCTTTCAAAGGTTGATGTAAACTGTGCCGGTGCTTTTACCGGAAATATAAAAGTAACAGGTGGTAGTGAATGGACACAGCCAGTTCAATTTTCTCTCGATGGCATTAACTGGCAGGCAGATAGCAGCTTTAATAATTTACCCAAAGGTAATTACTGGGTAAAAATAAGAGATGCGATTTGCACAGATAGTATTAATGTAGTTGTTGCACAGGCATTTCCCGATTTAGTAATTAACAATGCTATTATTACCGCTGCCACCTGTACTGGAGGCCCAGATGGTGTACTGGAAATTAATGCCAATGGTGGCAATGGAATATTTCAGTATTCTGTAAATAATTCCGCTTTTCAACCGGATAATACATTCAATCTTGCCGCTGGTAATTATAACATTACTATAAAGGATGGTAATAATTGCTCTCTATCACAAAATGTAACTATCCCATTAAATAATTTGGTTACTCTGGATCCTTTTACAGATATAACCATCTGTGAAGGAACAAGTATTCTTATACCAACCTTTTCTAATGCAGATACATATTTATGGACGCCGGCTGCAACACTGAATAATGCCACGGCAAAAAACCCTGTTGCTTCTCCAATCAGTACTACAAAATATTATGTAACTGCAACAACAGGTATTTGCAATCGTACCGATTCTGTTATTGTTAGTGTAATGCCAGCTCCTTTGGCTAATGCAGGTGCCGATATTGCAGTATGTTATGGAAAAGTTTTTCAGCTCGATGGTACAGGTGGCACTACCTATCAATGGACGCCTTCTACTTATTTTACAACTGGTTCAAACATAGCAGCCCCATTCGTAAAAGCTACAGAAAATATTACTTATTATCTTACAGTAACAGATGCAAATAATTGTACTTCCCTGCAACCAGATCCTGTAGAAGTAAAAGTTACTCCGGCTGTAAAAATATTTGCAGGCAGAGACACAGTATCAGCTACTAACCAGCCAATACAACTGCAGGTAAGGGAATTAAGCAATACAGGAGTTACAGAATATGCATGGTCACCGGGAAACTTTTTAAATGACCCTCGTATTGCCAATCCGGTTGCCACACTTCCTTTTGATTTTCGCTTTATTGTTACCGGCACTACTGCCGAAGGTTGCGAAGGAAAGGATGACGTTTTCATAAAAGTATATCTCGGCCCGGAAATTTATGTTCCCACCGGGTTTACACCAAACAATGATGGTAAGAATGATATATTAAAAGCAATACCAGTTGGCATCAGTCAGTTTAAGTTTTTAAGAGTATATAATCGCTGGGGGCAGATAATCTTCTCCACTCAGGATCCTTCAAGAGGTTGGGATGGGCGCATCAATGGTGTGGAGCAGCCAACAGGTACATTTATCTGGATGGCTGAAGCAATTGATTACAAAGGCAACACTTTATACCGTAAAGGCGTCCTAACTTTGATCAGATAAATAACAAGCAAAATGAAAAGAATTATAGTCAGTATTGTCAGCCTTATATTAGTTGCATCCGTTTTTGCACAAAACGACTCAACACTCTCCCCTTCTACTAGATTTAAAGTATTTCCGCCAACAAATTTCTTAATGTCTGATAGTGTTACTTATTTGTCAAAAGCAACTCTTCCAAAAAACAAGCAAGTGCTTTTTATGGTTTTTAATCCTGAATGTGATCATTGTCAGCATGAAACTGAAAATATTTTAAAAAATATTGAAGCATTCAAAAAGATTCAAATTGTAATGATCACAATGGTTTCAATATCAGAGATGAAATCGTTTATTGAAAAATACAAATTGAACCAGTTTAATAATATAAGTGTCGCAAAAGACATCAACTATTTTCTTCCTACCTTTTTTCAAATCCGCAACCTTCCATTTCTTGCCTTTTACGACAAAAAGTTGAAGTTAATTTCAGAATTCAGCGGTTCTCTGCCGATTGAAAAGATTTTAAAAGAATTTGACAAATAATGATATCTACTGATTCAAAAAAAATGCTTCTTTCCGTTACCTTTGCGGCATAATAAATTTTCCCATTTAAAAATATATTTATGAAAGTAACTGTAGTTGGTGCCGGAGCTGTTGGAGCTACCTGTGCTGATAATATTGCCCGTAAAGAACTGGCAAATGAATTAGTATTATTGGACATTAAAGAAGGATTAGCGGAAGGTAAAGCACAAGACATGATGCAGACTGCAACACTGCTTGGGTTTGATACTAAAATTGTAGGTTCTACAAATGATTATACAAAAACTGCTGATAGCGATGTCGTTGTTATTACATCGGGTAT
>JAHEMM010000077.1 GCA_024643655.1 Chitinophagaceae bacterium
ATTTGTGTTTAAATGCTCATACAAACTCGGACGTAGATAAGAACCATATTTTCTAACAATAGAGGAGGAGATGTTATAACCTTTTTTACTTTTAGCACCTGTTTTATGTTGTAAAAACCGGTCTTTAGCAGTTTTACTTGTCATGCCTACATATAAGCATTCAAGCACCCCGTTAAATTGCGGATTTGCATTGCGGAAACGGGCATTTTCTGTAAACACCTTTTTAGATAATTCTATTACGTAGACTATATAGCCCAATGTATTAATTGGAAACTTGGTTAAACAGTTTTTTTAGGGGGCAAATCAAATGCTATTGCCTCATGTTCAAAATGGTCTTTATGTGAACCATCGCAAAAAGGTTTATTTTTTGAGAGACCACATCGGCAGAAAGAAACAATTTCCCTGCCTTGTAAATTATATACTCCACCATTTCTATCTACAACTTCAAAATCACCTTCTACTTTTAATGAACCGTTATTGTTAACTGTAATTTTTGTTTTTGACATGCTGATTTTTTTTAAAAATAGTTACAAAAAAGCATATTATCTGAATTTATAAATTATCTAACTTTAAAAATTGAATATGGCTGCTTAATTTAATATGTCAACAGCATCTGATGATTAGGGTTTGCATGATCGTCGGTTAGTTTAAAGTCATAACTGCCAATGATTTTAAATCCTTTTTTTGTATAAAATTTGATAGCTCGTTTATTTTCTACCCACACAAAAAGCCACATGCCATTTTGATTATGACTTTTTGATAATTTCAAATTAAAATTAAACAGCTCTTCACCGATTTTTAGACCATAAAATTCAGAAAGTATGTACAGTCGTTCCAATTTTGTAACTTCTTGTTGTGGAATATTTGCATGAGGAGTGTTTAAGATTATTTTTGAAAAACCTGCAGGTTTGTCATTGTGTGAAATAATATGGTAAATATTATTTGAATTATTTATTTCATTTGATAACGCTTCAAAACTATAATTCTTCTTTATGTAACAGTCAATCACCGATGCTGGCGCACTGTTCCCATGTGATTCAATAAATGTTTGTCTGCCGATTTGAGTAAGTAATTGAACATCTTCTTCAGTGGCTATTTTGATGGAATACATTGCTTAGTTCATTAATTTATTAATTGTAAAATGTTACCAAATAATGGGTGCAAAAATAGTTCTATTTCTGATAAAGATTTGATTAAGCAGTACTTGGGATAGTTCACAGAGCAGACTTTAATTCTCATGTATATTTATGATTAGGCTCATTTTTTCTGACTTCAAAATGATGGAAATTGTATTGTAAAAATTATTTTATGAAATACATATTTCTATTGTCCTTTTTTGGAGTTCTGCTTATTTCGGGATGTGGTACAACAACAAGAATGACTAATTCATGGAAGTCTGAAAAAATAAATCAGGAAAATATCAGAAAAATTGTAGTGTTAGGTTTAATGCGGGATAGTGACGCTTCTCTGCGGGAAAAGATGGAACAACATCTAGTTGACGACTTAAAAATACTTGGGTTTGATGCCGTTTGTTCTTGTAATGAATATAATCCAAAAAGCTTTGAATATATGAGTGAGACCGAAGCTATTAATAAATTACGTAATTCCGGGGCCGATGCTGTACTTACAATTGTGTTGCTTGATAAAACAAGAGAAAGTTATTATATGCCTGGCAAAATGCTAAGTACTCAAAACTATTATTATCGGGATCACTTCTGGAATTATTCAAGAATGATGTTCGAGAGAATTAACGAAGACGCCTATTATATTATTGATACTAAATATTTTTGGGAAAGTAATTTGTACGATCTCAAACAGAATGTATTAATATACTCAGCGAAAAGCCTTTCTTTTGATCCAGGCTCTACAGAAAGACTTGGGCATGAATATGGAAGAGTGATTGTAAATGATTTGGTTAAAAAAAAGGTATTACCACCTTCACCAAAAGAAAAAGTATTGAAAGCAATGTAAATTCTTTTCTTTAAACATCAATTATGTGTAGTAATTGCTATTGAAAATAGGATGTTGTCGATTTGACATTTATTTTTAATGAAACTATAGTTTAATCGATTTGATTTTTTAAAACTTATTAAAGGTTGATGCTAAATAAAATATTTGATAATACTATCTCCAGTTGACCTGCAACGGTTTTTTCATCCACGGTAAATTAATAGTTGAAAAGTTATATGGCAGTTTATCAACAAGTACATCAATTGACATAGTTTTTATTGTTAATAACCATTTATCTTCTTGCTCTATCAAGGATCCTTCTCTATCTATAAAAGATTCCCTTAAGCCCTCAATAGTAGTTTCCCCTATGATAGACCAATTGTTTATTAAGCCCTGTAACATACTTTCAACTAAATATTTATGTTGCTCAGATAGTTGTTTATTATTTGTTATTGGCTGAACAATGTCTAATCCGCATAGTAATTTATTGAGCACTAATAAATGTTCGCTGGATTTAGCTCCTCCAAAAGCAGCATAATCTAATAAGTAAATTGCCCCGGTCTGGGCAGTTGTGTTTAAAAATTTATTTTCAGTTGTATAGCCAGCTTTTTCAAATAATGTTTTTAAATAAGGATATAACAATACCAGACCTGCATTATTAATATAATAAGCACTATCAGATGCAGGAGTTCTGATTGTTTGTATATCTTGGCTGTTATTAATAATTTGAGTGTTACCTGATAAGTTTATTGCTAATACTGGTGATTGTGATTTTAGTGATGTAGAAGATATAAACAAACACATAATTAACAGGATGGAGTTGTTATTTATGCGGTAATTATTCATTTGTTTATTCTAATTTTTAAGTGAAAGTATGTCTAGTTTTGGTTGTTTATTTTAAGAAGAGACTATAGTGCTTTTTCATAATACAGCATTTCCTCTTTATCATTTTCCAGTTTTATCATTTTGATATATTCTAAACCTAATTTTAAAAGTAACTTTTGCGAAGCTTGATTTTCCATTGATGTGATTGCACATACCTTATCAAGGCCAAAATTTTCTTTTGCTCCTTTTAGTAAGCTGCTTGCAGCCTCGTATCCATACCCTTTTCCTTCAAAGTTTTCGAGAAATGCAAACCCAATATCTATGATTGGTAAACCCGGACGATCATATAAGCCGCAAACACCAACAGGCATATTGTCTTTTTTTTGAATCACCACATTATTACCATAACCTAATCGTTCTAGTTGAGATGTTACTTTTTCTTTAATATAAGCTGCCGCTGCCTCTTCGGTATGTAAATTTCTGTCGCCAATAAATTGAAGCCATTTTGGGCTATTTACAATTTGCAACAAGAAGGAGGCGTCAGTTTCATCCATTGGCTTTAGCCAAAGCCGTTCTGTTTCAAAAGTTTTGTAAATCGAAGTGGGTTGCATTTATTGCATCTTGCTTTATACTAAGTTAAGAAACTGCTCTTACATAAAATTTATTGGCTAAAGATTTTATCTAGTTCTAAATAAGCTGTTTCAATAAGCAAGATATTTATCTCTATATTATCTTTTCCATTGTGTTTTCCATTTGAAGAAAGTACCGTATTATTTATCCCGTATTTTTCATTATCAACTAACTCCGCAGCAGGTTTAGTTTAGTTAAAGCTTACTCTATCAAATTTAATTTTATAAAGCCTCAAATTTATTTATGGCTTTCGCAGAATTTTTTCCATCTTTCTGCCTTTAGCTAACTCATCTACCAGTTTATCTAAATACCTTACCTGACGGGTCAATGGATTGTCAATTTCTTCAATCCGATATCCGCAGATGATTCCGGTGATAAGATGTGCATTTGGATTGAGTGATGCTTGTTGGAAGAATTTTTCAAAAGTTACTTTTTTAGTTATTAATTCCTGCAGTTGCTTTTTATTGAAGCCTGTTAGCCATTCAATTACTTCATGTAATTCTTCTTTTGTTTTTCCCTTCTTTTCCACTTTTGTGATATAATGTGGGTACACCGAGGCAAATGTCATGTTAGCGATCCGCTGATTATGTGTGTCTGAAGTACTCATATTATTTATTTTAATTAATTATACAGTTCTGCCAATATTTTTACTAAGCATTAACTGATTACTTAGCGTTGAGAAAATGAAGACATGCATTTATAACCGAATCCATTGCAGCCGGGATTTTTTTACCAAGCCATGGATGCTTACGACCGAATACATGATCACTGTCATTAATAAATAATTTTGCTGCAGGTTGCCATTTTTTTAATTGGTAAGCTTTTTCTACAGGTACTGCTGCATCTGCTATACCATGGCAAATTAAAATTGGAATAGTTAATTGGCTAATTGCATTTTGAATATTCAAATTCGCTTCATTGCTTATATAATCTTCATACAATTGATAATATAAGGGCATTTGTTGTTGAGTACGGCTGTTGTTATAATAAGCAACACCCGTTTCTTTCCACTGCTGTATTTTCTCTGGTGTCCAGTTCCCCCAGGGTGTTTTGCATTCGCTAATAGCTGCCCAGGTTACTAATTTTTTTACTCTATTATCTATAGCTGCATCCAGTATCGCAATACCACCACCCATACTATGGCCTATCAAATAAATATTTTTAATATCCATTACAGGTCGATATGGATTGGTAGTGGCACAAATCCAATCTAACACTAATTGAATATCTGTAAGCTGTTTGGAATAATTATTTTTTCCAAATGCTTCAAGATTAGTGAACTCTTCGGGTGATTCGGGGGTAGTACCATTGTGAGAGAAATTGAATTTAATAAACACAAATCCTGCATTTGCAAACTTTTTAGCAATAATATCAAAACTACCCCAATCTTTAAAGCCATTGAATCCATGTGC
Organism: Chitinophagaceae bacterium; assembly: GCA_024643655.1. Lineage (GTDB taxonomy): Bacteria > Bacteroidota > Bacteroidia > Chitinophagales > Chitinophagaceae > JJ008. The sequence continues at coordinate 4,818 of JAHEMM010000077.1, forward strand.
ATAAACAATCACTGGTCTTTGTTGCTGTTCATTAGTAAAAAATACATCAATGGCGATTGGTAAATTATCGGCGCCGGAAATGATACTATTTTTTATCGTAGGCATCGGATTAAAGTTAACGATTTTGAAAGTACGTTCATTACTAGATGTAGAATAATAAAAGTAAGGCAAGCATAGTTTGTTAACTACAATTTTCTTACTAAAGAGCAATTCGTTTCTCTAAAGAAATTCTATGGATTCTATTTCAAGTTGGAAAGGACCTTCTTTTTTTTCAATGGTTGAAATGCCTATTCTTAGTATACTTGATAAAATAGACTTATTGGCTTTATTTCCTGTTGGTTGACCAATAACTTCTTCTGAAAAATTATCAAGGGAAAGGGAAACTGTTTCCCATTTGTTTTCTTTTGTAACACTAAATTCATGTTTATACGCAGGTTGATACCATCGTTTGCTGTTCTCCAGGGTAAAAGCATATTTTTGATTAGTAGCTCTGAATTTTATTCTCACTGTTTTATAGGTAGACAAATCAAATTTATCAAAATTGGATTTTATTGATACAAAGCCACCGCGGTTCTTTAGAGAAACGCTTCCGCTAAGAATAACAGAGTTTGCTCCATATACTATCCTCGCATCAGATCGACCGCCCATTACATTATCGCTTAAAATAGCCCAGTTATTGGTTTTTGGTGCTGTTTTCCCAAATTCAATTTTAAAAGTCGTTTCTGGATGAAAAAACAGTAATGATATTAGCAGGAATAGTGACTTCATTTCTTATTCTTTTCTATATAAACAAACATTATTTGATATTGTTGACAAGATTATTTTTTTGCTAAATCAATAGTAGCCAATAACACAGTTCGTGGATCAGCCACTATCAAAGTGGGTTCAATTGAACTGGGAATTTTATATTCTGTAGTTTTTGTTTTTAAATCAAACTTAATATTTTGAGGTGACGGACTACTTTCATTGTAAATCTGAAATTCGATCGGCGTTTCAAACATACTATCTGATTGCATTACATGAAAGATTATCTGTTTCTCTTTTGCATCATACTCCCACAATGCATTTATTTTAGCATACCCGGGCTTATATAACCATTGGTTAAAGAAAGTTTGTAGATTTTCGTTTGAAACTTTTTCCATTTCTTTGATAAAATCATAGGTCGTAGCATTGGCATTCATAAATTTTTGATAATAGTTACGAATACCTTCCTTGAATTTTTCATGACCAATCCGCTCTCTCAACATATGTAATACCCAGGCACCTTTTTGATAAGTCATATTATTTGTAACTGGTCCATTTTCAGGAGAGCGGTCATCAATAATGCTGTAGGTAGAATCTTTTTTATAAAAATCGAATATTGTTTTTCTGGATCTTTTCAGTCCGTTAATATATTCTTCATGTCCATATTCATACTCTTGAAAAAGCAATGTGAAAAAAGTTGCAAATCCTTCACTTAGCCATACATCATCCCAGGTGGTTTCAGTTACAGCATTGCCAAACCATTGGTGGGCTATTTCATGGATCACTACATCCTTTAATCTTTTATCCGCTTTTCCATTAACAAGATTTTCACCATAAAAAATTGCGGATGAGGTTTCCATTCCACCGCCAACACTTGGCGACTGGATATTAGCTAACTTTTCATATACAAAAGGGCCAACATATGCAGTATAGAATTTCAGCACTTCATGCGTAGGTTTTGCAAAATCATAAAAGCCAGCTTCTCTGTCTTTTGGATACACCCATGTTTCAATTGACTTTCCATCAAAGTCACCGACATGTTGAACTGCAAACTCAGCCACGCCTAAAACAAATAACCAGCAAGAAACAGGAACGGATTGTTTCCAATGAGAAAGTTTATACGCTGTATTAATTGTTGACTCTTCTATTAGCAAACCATTTGAAATGACTTTATATTTTCGGGGTGCTGTAATAATAAATTCATTTGTAGCTTTATCATATGGATGGTCTACCGTTGGCAGCCAATGCCTTGCCCGGTTGGGCCAGTTTTCGTTAAAAAAACTTCTGTCTCCATATTTCGTAGGGCCGATTCTTAATCCGTCAGCTGGAATGCCATAGTAGTTAATGACGAATGTATATGTATTATTTTTTTCAAATTGACTTCCTACTTTAATTAGCAATGCATCATTCTGGTGAATGAATTCAAGCGCCTGGTTATTGTAAGTAACAGATGCTACGGTCATTCCTTTGCCGGCTCTTTGTGTTGTGTTATTGATTAGATCAAGTCTGATTTGTTTAGTATCATTCGTTTTAAATAATATACTTACTGATGTTCTTCCCTGTATTTCATCAGTACTGTCTGAAAGTTTTAACTCAAATGCATAGTGAATAATATCTAAAGAATAGTTTCGGGGATAATTATCTGCGAAGCAATGAGTCGTTGCAGTACATAGTACTGCCATAAAAAAATATTTTCTAAACATCTTTATTCTTGTTTTATTGTCTTTAAATAATATCCATTATTATCTACTTGTGGAGGCGTTATGCTATTTACCAAAATTCCATCTTTTGCTATGATCGTTCTTTTTGTGCCTGATGAAGTGGTGATTTCAAAAGGTAAGGGCATAAAATAATTATTTACTTTAATTTGGTATTGCTGGAAGCCAGTTTCTTTTATTGAAATAGCAAGGTACTCAGTTGTTCTCAGATAGAAATCAAAAAATGGTTGTAAGTTTTGTTTAGATTCGGTACTGAATAATTTTTCTACGTCATTTGTGGTAACAAAATTACTGTACGTATACTGAGGAGCGGTAGCTAGTTTTTTTAAAGTTGGAAAAAAGACTTCATCGCCCAATAGATATCGAAGTGAATGCATAAAGAAAGCGCCTTTCGGATAAATGTCGCTGTAATATGCATCCGATGAATTCATCACTTCGCCCTGAACGATGGGCTTCTGGTTACGTATCCTTTGCTTAAACATTACAATCATACTATCGTAACCCCGTTCACCATTAGCTTCTCTGCAAAACAACGCTTCTGAATAGGTGGTAATGCCTTCCTGTATCCACATGTGTGCCCAGTCTTTGTTGGTTACTTTATTGGCAAACCATTCATGCGCAAATTCATGAAATAAGTTTGCAGAATAATCCCAATTACCAACTTTTTTTAAAACGAACTTGCCTGTCTTGTCGCCATAGGTAATCATGGTTTGGTGTTCCATGCCCGGGTTGGGTACCTGTGCTATGCCTATTTTTTCTTTTGCCCAGGGATATTCACCAAAATATTTTTCCAATATTCGGGTATCCCGTTCACGCAGATCCAATATTTTTTCTGCATTCGCTTTATCTTCTTCCAGCACATAAAACTCCATTGGCACTTTATTCCCTTCACTAGTAGTATAGGTGCGTTTTGCTATAGCATATTTGCCAATATCAAACAGAATACAATAATTACTTATGGTATAATTCGTTTTCCAATGAAAGGTTTGTTTATCCTTTTTTGTACTTACTTTTTGAAGTAATCCTGGTCCGGCAACAGTTAATCCGTTGGGTACAGTAATAAAAAGATCGACACCTTCATTTGGCTCATCACTGGGGTGATCTTTACAGGGAAAATAAACTTTACCGCCTTCTAACTGGCAATTAATTACCACCCAGGGATTGCCGGCATTATCTTTTTTCCAGCTGAAGCCGCCTTTCCAAGGTGGGTTTACAGCTATCGGAGGCTTTCCATTGTATTCGATCTTAATAGTTTGTCGGCCTGGTTTAAAACCTGCTTTTTCTACAATATAAATCAGGTCCTTGTCCCGATAAAATGTTTTGTTCTTTTTGTTCATGCTGATTCTGCTAACATCTAAAAAATGAACAAGATCGAAGAGTATTGTATCGGTTGGTGAGGATAAAAGAAAGTCAATTTCAGTATAGCCATTTATGGATTGGTTGGGTATATCAATATCCAATGCTAAAGTATAATGCCGGATATCCATATTTGCCTGTAAGGGGTCTAGTTTTCCACCCGAGCTCATATAGCTGATATCCCGGTCTTGTGCAATTGAAAAACCTGATATGAACAAAAGTAAAAGGAGAATAATTATTTTATATTTCATAATGCATTTTTTATTTGCTCTTTGTTAGACTAGAATCTATATCTAGATTTTGATGAAGTTAAATAATAAGTATTAAAGCCGGGCTTTAATGAAAGTGTATTGCTGAAATACTTTATTAGGCCTTGTATAACAACTAAGGCGGACTATTCTATTCGAAATTTTACGCCAGTTATTTCTATAATCCTTTCTCCTTATTTTAATTTATCTTGAGCGGCAACCAACACAACTAATGATAAAACCAATATCCCTTTTCATCCTGATTTTCTGCAGTATTGCTGTATCAGCACAAACCAGAACTACACCAAATATCATACTTATTATTACTGATGATCTTGGCTACAATGATCTTTCATCGTATGGAAATGAAAAAGTACATACGCCCCATATTGATTCACTAGGCGTAAAGGGTGTTCGTTTTACACAGGGTTATGTAACCTCACCAATATGTGCACCTTCCCGCATGGGTATTATAACAGGCCGCTATCAACAACGATATGGGGCAGAGTTTATGCTGTACGACAAATTTGATGGATCCGTAAAGAAAAAATTAAAAAAACACTTTTTCTCTTTTAAGAAAAAAACAGAAGGCATCAAAACATTAAAGCCCCATTTTTTATTAGACCGTTCTGCTTATGCAACCGACCTGCCTGTAAATGAAATTACGATCGCCAATCTGCTGAAACAAAAAAGATATGCCACAGGTTATGTTGGTAAATGGAATCTTAGTTCTTCGCCGGATGTATATCCCGATATGTATGGATTTGATTATAGTTATTATTTTACGGGTGCATTAAGCCGTTATGTAGAAGATCTGGTAGATACCAGCGGCTATGTAAATATGCATTTGCCCTGGGCTTTTTCAGAGATCCCAGCCTGGGCACCACGAAATGGATCTACTGCCATAAAAGAGGGGAGAGCTGTTGTAAAAGATACAGGCTATCTCACTTTTTCACTGGCTGAAAAGGGGATTGAATTTATTGAGCGGAATAAAAAGGAACCTTTCTTTCTTACCTTATCTTTTAATGCACCACATGATCCGTTCCAGGTGCCTAAAAAATATTACGATAGAATACAGAACGAAAAGGACCCGGTTCGGCGGGTTTACTACGGTATGATAGAGGCACTGGATGATGCCATAGGCAGTGTAATGAAAAAATTGGAGCAGGAAGGCTTGTTAGACAATAGTCTTATTTTTTTTATAAGTGATAATGGCGGTGCTACTTATACCCGTGCTACCAATAATGCACCACTGCTTGGTGGAAAAGCAACACATTTTGACGGCGGCATATCTGTTCCTTTTTTTATGCAATATCCGGAAGGGTTTCAAGCAAGAGAAAAGTATGATCATCCTGTTTCATCATTGGATATATTCAGTACTATAGCGGCTGTAAGCGGAGCTCCATTGGCAACGGACCGTATCTATGATGGTGTGAACCTCTTACCATACTTGGCAAACGATTCGGTAATGCCGCACCAGGATCTATTCTGGAGAAACGGATATTCAAAAGCTTTTCGCCGGGGCGACTGGAAATTATATGTGAATGAAAAAAATAAAATAACCTACCTATTTAATATAGCAGAAGACAAAGAAGAAAAGAATGACCTGTCTGCCAGCCGGCCCGATATTTTAAAAGAATTACAGGATGCATTAATAAACTGGGAGAAAAAAAACACAGTGCCTCCATTGTGGCCCAGCGCTGCAGATTTACTTATTGATGTAAATGGGAAATGGTATCGGTTTCCTAGTTGATGATATATATGTTTAATATAGTTGTTTATACGCCTTCAGCAAACCAATAATACATATAAAGTTTATTGATTCCTTGCCAAGACTGATTCAATATGTATTCTTATCGGTTGGTATTATTTTATTACTATGCTTTTTGTCCATAATAAATTATGAGCACTAATACTTAATGCATAAATACCAGGGTTTAATGTTTGTAAATCTAGATTAATTAATTGTGTGCCTTTTGAAATCTGCTTAGTTAATACCAACTGACCTAATTGGTTAATAATGCTTAAGTGAAGTTCTTCTTTGGCAGCTTCATTTAAAACAATAGTTGCATTTATTGTTGCAGGGTTTGGAAATATTTCAAATGTTCCTGTTGATTCAGTTTTGGAAACTATCCTGACCGGACTGTATTTAAATGCTGCATCAATATCTATCATCTTTAATCGATAATATATCAGCCGGTTTTCTGTATTCCTGTCGAGTAAACTATAGGTCTGAATGCTAGTGCTGTTACCAGCCGCCTGTACCCGTCCGATACTTAAAAATGATAGCCCATCAAAGCTCCTTTCTATATCAAAATAGGAGCTGTTTTGTTCAGATTGTGTACTCCATTTTATTAATACATTGATTCCTTGTCGTTTTACATTTAAATCAATACCATTTATAGGTAAAGCGGTTCCGGTGGTAAACATCTGCGTTGTACTGAATCCAGAAGGGCCACCGCTATTTATTGCTTCACAGGCATATTCATAGGTGGTTGCATCAGTCAATCCATTTATTGTAATAATAGGCATATCAATTGACGCAACGGTCCATATCATATCAGTTGTTTTTTTATACCGTAAGTGATACAAATATGCATCGGGAACAGCTGTCCAGGAAAAAGTGGCGTATGTGCTGCCGATATTGGAAGCATTCAATAGTGTTGGTACTACAGCCGGTACTCCTCCTGTATGATCCAGGAAATGGAAAGCGGTCATATATGCATCGCTCAATACATATAAACTGCCGTCGCTGGATAATGTGCAGGCTACTCCCATGCCACTGTTTACATTTACCGAATCCACCCATTTGCGTATTCCTGTATTATCATATTTAGTAGTTATCATTCGCAGGTACCCGTTTCCAAACTGATTATGCAACGGACCACCCCGGCCCGTAACAAAAACTTCACCGTTGGGCTTTGCTACAATAAAATGAGATTGCTCATCATTACTAGTTGTTTCGTCATACCGTACATTCCAAAGCATATTTCCGTCTGCATCTAATTGAAAGGTTATCCAGTCGAAATATGAAGCACTGTTACTTCCATATCCGATAATACTTAATTTATTTCCGACAAATGTGAACCGGGTAGGAAAATCCTGGCCGCCGAAATCAAAATTTTTTACCCAAAGTTGTGTGCCGGCAGCATCAAATTTGTAAATGAGAATATCCTGTCCGCTACTCGCTGTAACCTGATTGTCATACGACGTTAGCATATACACATTTCCTGCATCATCTATTTCTACATCTTTTGCCGACCTTCCAAGTAAAGAGGCTGTCCAAAGTAAATTTCCATCAGTATCCCAGGAAACAATAGGCGCAGCACTTAAAGTACCTGAACTTCCGCTCATAACTACTTTATTACCCTTTAACCGCATTGAGGTAAAACCGTTTATTCCGTTAAGGCTATTATTTCTATAAAATAAAACAGATCCATCCGGACTTAATTTATACAGCTGAAAACCAGCAGATGGAGTAGCAGCCTGGGTTCCAATATAAAGGTTTCCATTATTATCAACTTCACTTCTGATACCTGTAAGGTAAATATTTGAGATAGGCAAAATCTGTTTCCATAATAGAGTGCCGGCAGCATTATACTTTATAGCAACAATGGCAATGGGAAGTTGGTTTGAAGTTCCGGCATATTGATACCCTGTTACCAAAACATTATTTTCAAAATCGGTATTAACCCAAAATGATGTTTCATAATTGCCACTGATGCCAGAAGATGATATTTGTTCCCATAAAAAATTTCCAAATTTGTCATATTTCCTGGTATAAATATTTGAGCTTATGATTTTTCCTGTTACGATAACATTATCAAGGTTATCCCTGGCAATCATTGTTCCTGTTTTATTGAATGTCTCTGCAGGTCTGATCCAGTCTGTAGAATACTGCGCAACTGAAATAGCAGAAGCCAATAGAAAAACTGCTATTAGTGTGAAAAGTTTTTTCATATAAAATATATTAAATAATGTAATAGCTGTATATCAATGACTTTATCATCTTAATACTTTCAATTATTTTTTTAATTATTACTTGTCATGCAAATGGTAATAATTAATCCTTTCCAAAGTGTTTCATAGGAGAGTAAAAATTTCAAGCAGTGGATCTGCTACTTATAAGCATGTTGATATTATAGGTAATATCTGATGTAAAAATTGTAACCCGATTTATAGTTTTTTTTACATTCAACTAAAATTAATTAACGGTGGCTATATTGAATATGACAAAAATCAGTTGCTGACATAACTATCGGAACAATGCATCAGATCATAAATGCAGATAGTAGAAAGAGGGGGGTGAGATTGAAAACCAGATTAGTATTGTGACTTAGTCAATGACAAAAATCATAATTTAATTCTCAATTCGTATGTTTTCAAAGTATTGGATTGATTGTAGGGAATGGTGTATTTTTTTAGGGATACCTGCCAAGACGGAGATTAATATTAGGTTTAATGTTCATTTTGTATTCTTTTTTTAGAATTTGTTTCTGCTATTTTTACCCATTTATGATCTGCATACTGCCATGTATCACCAAATACGTTTTCTCCATCATGACCGCCAAATAAAATTATTTTTTTTGTTTTTTCATTAAATACCATAAAGCTGTGATTTCTGGCTGACGGTTTTTCATTTGCTTCTATTTGCTTCCAATTTTTATCTTTTAATATCCAGGTTTCGTTTATCCTTGTTGTGCCATTCCAGCCACCAAATCTCACAATCTCTTTATTTTTATTATCATAAGTCATTGCAGCATTGTATACACCATTGGGTTGAGTTAAAGCAATTTTAATCCAATTTTCACCATTCCAGTACCAGGTTTCTCCTTTTGCAGTGCCATATTGTTTGTCCACAGTACTACCTCCAAATAATAACACATTTTTATTTTCAATATCGTATGTCATTGCAACGCCGCTTCTTTCTGTAGGTCCTGTATTGGCTTTTAAATGCCAATCATTCTCATAAAACTCCCAGGTGTCATTAAGTTTAATATATTTTTCATCTTTAATTGTATAACCTCCAAATAAAACTATTCTTTCTCGTTTCTTATCGTATACCATTACGGCTTCAGCTCTTGGAGATGGGGTATTTTTAGTTTTAATTAATCTCCAGTTTTCATTGACAAACTCCCAGGTGTCATTTAGGAGGTTCTCCTTGTTGTTGCCATTGCCAAACAAAACTTTATTTCCTCCAAATAATATTAATCGATCATTCTTTTCATCGTATGTAAAAGCAGCAAAGGTTCTTTGGCCCGGTGTATTTTTTAATATTATTTTATTCCAGTTCTTTTTTTCTAAAACCCATAGATCAGCGAGTACTTGTTTTTCATCAGCTCCACCAAAAAGATATACTTTACAATTTTTGGTATTATAAGCCATTGCATGTGCATTTCTAACAGAAAGTAATTCTTTGGTATAACTTTTCGAATCTGAATGTTTATTGTTCTGACTAAAACAACTGCTTAGAATAATACTATATAGTAATATTAAATTTAGTTTCATTTT
>JAHEMM010000078.1:0-4597 GCA_024643655.1 Chitinophagaceae bacterium
ATTATTCTCCAAAAAAAGGGGATAGAATAAAAAATGCCAATTAAGCAAACCCCTCTTCAGCTTGCTAATTACTTAAACATAAAGTACGCTGAATACAATACAACGAAGTTTATAAAACACGACCCTATTAGTATTCCTCACTTATTTTCAAAAAAACAAGATATAGAAATTGCAGGTTTCTTTGCAGCCATGTTTGCCTGGGGCAATCGAACTACAATTATTCAAAAGTCAAAAGAGCTGATGGAGTTAATGGACAATTCTCCACACAGCTTTTGTTTACATCATAGTCCGGTCGAGTTAAAAAAACTATCACACTTTAAACACCGTACTTTTAATACTACCGATCTTTTATACTTTATCGAATTTTTCAAATTTCATTACACCAAGCATAAAAGTCTTGAAACAGCATTTACAATGCATGGAAATACAGCTCAACAAATGCTTACTGGTTTTCATCATTATTTTTTTTCATTGGAACATATTCCGGAAAGAACAAGAAAACATATTGCTACACCTGAAAAAAAATCAAGTTGTAAAAGATTGAATATGTATTTGCGCTGGATGGTTCGACAGGATAAAAAAGGAGTTGACTTTGGTATCTGGAAGAATATTTCTCCGGCAGAGTTGATTTGCCCCATTGATGTACATGTAGCCAGAGTGGCGAAACGATTAAATATTCTAACCCGCAAGCAAACTGATTGGGAAACAGCCTTGGAACTAACTAGCTTCTTACGAACTTTGGACAAGAAAGACCCTGTAAAATATGATTTTGCATTGTTTGGATTAGGGGTAATGGAAAAACTTCATCATAAATGAAACCACTTAACACCAACTTAATTCCTGAAATAAACAGCTCCCTGGATCTGCAATTAGCAACATCATTATCGTATGAAGAATTGCATAAAAAACTTTCTACGGAGATCAATCACCTGATAAATAATGATTTTGAAAAGTTGGTTTTTTATCTCTACCGTATTGATGTGAATGAAAATAAAATGAGACTTCTATTAGATCAGAGAGAAGGAAAAGATGCAGCTGAACTGATCGCAAATCTGATTATTGAAAGACAATTACAGAAAATAGAAAGCCGTAGAAATTTTCAGCATAAAGATAATATAGATGAAAACGAAAAGTGGTAATATCATTTATATTTTGAAAGGAGCAGCAATTTGCTACAACTATTTGCTGTCTTACCGGCCCTGAGCCGGTATCTTTCTCAAAAAAAGTTTCACAAATTTAGTAAAAGACACCGGTTCAAGACCGGTGTGACATAGAGCAGAAATATTGGTTAAAGCATTATTTCACATTGGTATAATTAATACAATTACTATTCTATTGGCGCCACTCCCAGCAACTCAGCATACATATCTATTTTATGAAATTGATAGGCCCTGTTAAAAATTCCTTCAACAGATAATGATTCATCAGGCGTTGACAATATTGTTTTAGTTAACAACCGCTTATGTTTCTCGCTTTGAACATACTTATTGGTTTTATTGATGACGTTTGTCTGTTCCAGTATCTCTCCTGCAATATTTAACAAATTACCCAAATCGAGTTTTTGATCAATGCCTTTGAAATTTATATTTCCTAATTGTAACACGGTATCAAGACCAGTCAACTTTGCCATTTTATTTATCTGTTCTATATCTGGAAATACAGGTGCAATATCAAGATCAGTTGTATACCGTTCTCCATCGGGAAATTTTTCTTCAAGATCATGTACAAAAGCTGCATTTCCAGCCGCAGTTGCTCCAAATGTGATTAGTTGTATATTTTCTTTTTTACCAATAGGTAATTCCTTTTTTAAATACCCAGCAACCGGATAGGCCAGGTTTCCGCCAAGACTGTGCCCTGTAATAATCAGGCTGGCATGAACAGGAATTTTCTTTTCGATGAACTCTTTAATACTCATTCCATTTTCAATATCTCTGCATTGCAATAAATTCTGAAACCCTATCCATGTGCCATTACTGATATAGGCTTCCTTTACAGTATCAACATAGTTCCATGGTTTAATTGTAAAGATGTTGAAGTCTTGCAGAATAAAATTCTGAAAACCTTCATTACTGAATTTTATAACAGAGCCCCTTATTATCAAGGCATATTGCTCACTGGTTTTGCATTTTACTATAATAGCATAATTTCCATTAACAGCTTTTGGCAAAAAAACAACTTTATATGCAGGAGCATCTTTTTCAAATGCTTCAACGGTGCTGTCTTTATATATTAACTGATTGAGACGTACAACTTCTTTAGCAGATAAAAATGATGGGACTTCTTTTTCTTTCTTATCCTTACAAGCACTGATTGTTACAATAGCAAGAAGTAATAAATAAAAAAGTGAATTTTTCATTGATGAGTAGAGTTACTAAACGATGAACCTGCCTGACGGTAGGCAGGGAGTGCGACGCAACAGAAGATGATCAAGGAACTGAAGCCGACTAAATAAAAATATAACTTAATTTTTTGCTTTATGTATTCGTAAAGAAAGATTTACCTAAGTTCCCCTATATGCCGACAGGCAGGCTTTAGGGGACAGGGGCATCATTTCTCTTTCTTCTCAAACATTAATTCCTTTACCTTCTCTTTATCTTCTTTTTCTTTTTTAAGATCGAACATAGTTCCAAAAACATGATCCCAGATGGTAGAACTTACACCATAACCATTGTGTTCATTTTTGTAATGATGTAGGTGATGATTTCTCCAAAGACCTTTCATCCATTTGAATGGAGGGTTCCAGGCATGAATAGCATAGTGCATTGTACCATACATAAGATAACCCAATAAAAAGCCGGGGAAAAACATAAATGCCTGTTGGCGCATAATGAGATACATCAACCCAAAGATGGCAGATGATAAAATTAAACTTGGAACCGGTGGCATAAACAACCGCTGCTTATCTCTTGGATAATGATGGTGATTGCCATGTAATGTATAAATGAATTTTTTTGCTCTACCGCTGTTCGCTATCATGTGAAAGAGAAAACGGTGTGCCAGATATTCGAAAAATGTCCAAAAGAACATTCCTGCTAAAAAGGTAAGAACAATTCTTCCCGTTGTAAACCCAATGGTTCCACTATAATAAGCCATATAAATCATTACCGGCGTATACATTCCCCAAATAACTAATGGATGAGTTTTGGTCAGCATTTCCAGATATGGGTTCTTAAACAATTGAGCCTGACCTTTATTATGAATTTTTTCGAATTCCATGGACGCAAAGATAAGAAAACAGATACAGCTGAAAACAACCGCCTGGGTTGATTTTAGTCAGGTCTCAACAAGTCTTCAACTGTCTGAAAATGATAGCCTTTAGCTTTTAATTCAGCAATAAGCTTTGTTAACCGGTTATAAAACTTATCGGTTCGCTTTGGGTCTGTGCCAATATGAATTAAAAGCATAAAACCGTTTAATCCTGATGAGTTTGAGTTTTCATAATTTATTATAGATTGATAAATCTCTTCACTGCTACGATAATTTTTTTCATCAGGCGTTGTGTAATCTGCATTGCTTCTTGTTCCAGGAGTAAAGTTGATAAGTTGCAAATTCATTTCTTTTGTCCATGCGGCAATACTCTCATTATACCATTCGTATGGAGGAAGAAAATATTGAACATCACTTTTTTGCAAGCCAAGCTGTTCCATCATTTTATAATTGGCTAAAAGATCATTCATAAACTCATCTTTTGTAACTAAAAGGCTATCTCTAGTATTCCAGTCGCAGTACAATAAATGCTTATCAGAATGAGCACCGAGATAATGGCCCTCCTTCTTTAAGTTTTTTATAACAGACCTGAATTTTTTATTGCTATAAAAATCTCCCGTAAAAAAGAAAGAAGCTTTCAGATTTTCTTCTTTTAAAGTTTGTGCAATTATTTTTCCGCCATCGGCAAACTCATGTCCGGTAAATACTAAAGCAATATTCTTTTTTGTGGAATCACCTCTAATGATTGCTCCATGACTGTAGGTAAAGCCTCCTGCTCCGGAGGCGGTTACTTTTTTGGCTTTGCTTCCGCCTCCTTTGCTGCCAGCAAATAAATTAATGAAGCGGTACCATCCATTGTTGGTTCATTAGTGCTGTAATCGCCATAGTCATCATGATAAACTACATGATCACTTTGAAATATCGCATACTCATCAGGTTGATAGAGTTTTATGCCGATCAAATTATTATAAATACTCCCATACACCGGGCCATCTACAAGGCCGCCATCAATCGGGTAATTTTTTAAATGAGTGAATGCCGAATGTGGGTCTTCCGGTGTATCGCCCCAGGATGGCAAACCATACACCATGGATGTGCCCCATGGATTACAACCAAACAGCCAGTCGAAATTGGCCTGTTCCAATGCTGAAAATTGTTTATCACCTGTTAATTCTCTGTACCAATAACATTGAATAGCAAATGATGTAGTAAGATTATTGCTGCACCAGATAAATGGTATGCCGCGGTAGAATGCATTTTGTTTGGCTTTGTTCCAGACTCGTTGGATGCCTTCTTTGTAGTAACCGATAACGGTATCTCTTTTTTTATCTGTTAATAATTTGGCTAATTCATAATGACCAAGATTAATGAATGGATACCATTGATAATG
>JAHEMM010000078.1:4697-8095 GCA_024643655.1 Chitinophagaceae bacterium
ACATAACCATCATGAGTATGACAACTATCCTTTAAATAAGGATTAAATCCACTTCGTTGCTGCCGCATATACCTTAAACAAAAATCCGCAGCACCTTTGTACACATCGTCTCCAATTCTAAAATATGGAGATTCAGCGCCATCGGCAATTAATTTATATTTCCCGGGAGCAGAAAACCCAGTAAAATCAAGTCTTTGTGTTTGAGCAAAAGGTCCGTAAATACCCATCGGTTTTTCAGCATTCCCGGTATATATTACTTTTTGTGTGGCAGAGTCGATCAGATAAAATTTTTGAATAGGTTTTGAACTTTTCGAGCACCAAACTGCCTGTTTTATTCCAGTAGTAGTATAACCTAACTGGTTGATACGTATCCAGGCTGATTTTTCTTCTTTCTTATGAAAAGAAAATAATACTAACAATAATACTATTACAAAGGCTTTCTTCATGCACTTAAATTCAATCTTCAAGATACAAAACAGAACTTATCTAATTATATCAATTGGAAATGTATTTTAGCCCAAAGTTTTCTTTTTTGATTGGTATAATACATTTACAAAATAAAACTCAGCTTTTATTGGATGAAATAATTAAAAACTTTGGTATTGCCTACCTTAGCGGCTAATAAAAAAAATTACTATGAGACTGGTTTCTTACATTAAAGATGAACATGAACAATTAGGTGTTTTATTAAATGATATGGTGTATGATATGGAAGTACTACATCCAGATCTTCCCAACAGTATGAATATGTTTTTAAATTACTGGGAAGAATCCTATCCTCAAGCTATGGCAGGTGAACTGATGCTGAGAGAAGGCACAAGAACCAGCAATAAAGGTGTGCCCATATCAGATTTGCAATTGCTGGCACCAGTACCTTTTCCGCAAAGCTGCAGGGATGGATATGCATTTCGCCAGCATGTGGCCTCTGCCAGAAGAAACAGAAAAGTAGATATGATACCTGAGTTTGATCAGTTTCCAATTTTTTATTTTACCAATCATCATAGTATTTCCGGTCCGGGTGATATACTATGTATGCCCGATCATTTTCATAAACTTGATTTTGAATTGGAAGCATCCATCGTTATTTGCAAACATGGCAGAAATATAAAAGCGGCGGATGCCCATGAATATATTGGCGGATTGATGATTATGAATGATATGAGTGCCAGAGGAATGCAGATGGAAGAAATGAAATTGAATTTAGGCCCGGCAAAAGGAAAAGATTTTTCAACAGTAATTGGACCCTGGTTGGTTACATTGGATGAATTACAATCATTTGAAATTCCTGCTAAAGAAAATCATACCGGTAATGGATGGAATTTAAAAATGAAATGTTGGGTAAATGGCAAGCAGGTAAGTGAAGGAAATGTTGGCGATATGGATTGGACATTTGCTGAAATAATTGAAAGAGCCTCTTATGGAGTTGACCTTTATCCAGGTGATGTAATTGGAAGTGGTACAGTAGGTACAGGTTGTTTTTTAGAATTAAATGGTACTGGTAAATTAAATGATCCTGAATATACAGAGCAATGGTTGCAGGCTGGCGATATTGTAGAAATGGAAATTGATGGTTTAGGAAAATTGAGTAATACGATTGTAGCGGAAGAAACGGATTGGAGTATATTGGAATTAAAAAAGTAAGGTTTTACCGCAGAGAACAAGAGGCCAGAGAGTTAACGCAGAGAAATTATGACTAAGGAAAGATTAAATGAATTGGGAGGAAATATTCTTGATGCCTGTATTACTGTACATAGAGAATTAGGACCAGGTTTATTGGAATCTGCTTATGCAAATGCTTTAATTCGAGAATTTCAAATTAGAAAAGTAAATGTAATAGCTCAAGTTCCCATTGAAATGGAGTATAAAGGAGTATTATTAGGAAAAGTTTATGTCATTGATATTCTGGTTGAAAATGAAATAATTCTTGAGCTAAAATCTGTTGATAAAATTGAACCTATTTTTAAAGCTCAATTAATTACTTATTTAAAATTGGCAAACAAACGACTTGGCTATCTCATAAATTTCAATGTCCCTCTTTTAAAGCAAGGTTTTCAAAGAATAGTCTATAACTTTTAACTCTGCGAGAACTCATTTTTCTCCTATTCTCTGCGGTAAAATTTATTTATGATTTTAAAATTAAAAGATCTCAAACCGGCTGAAAAGCAATATTATCTTCAGCATATTATTGCTCCCAGGCCTATTTGTTTTGCATCTACCATTGATAAAGCAGGCAATGTAAATCTTAGTCCTTTTAGTTTTTTTAATATTTTTTCTTCCAATCCGCCTGTTCTTATTTTTTCTCCGGCCAGAAGAGGCAGAGATAATACGACTAAGCATACGTTGGAAAATGTACTGGAAGTGCCTGAAGTAGTTATTAATATGGTAACATTTGATATGGTACAACAAATGTCATTATCCAGTTGTGAGTTTCCAAAAGATGTAAATGAATTTACTAAAGCTGGGTTTACAGAAGTTCCGGCAACAATGGTAAAACCTCCACTTGTAAAAGAAAGTAAAGCACAATTAGAATGCAAGGTGCTTGAAGTAAAGTCGTTAGGAGAAGAAGGCGGTGCGGGACAATTAGTCATTTGCGAAGTACTGATGATACATATTGACGACTCATTATTGGATGCAAATAAAAAATTGGATCAGCGAAAAATAAATCATGTTGCCCGACTTGGAGGGAATTGGTATGCTTCGATAAATGAAAGCAATCTTTTTGAAGTTGAAAAACCAAATACACAGTTAGGTATCGGCATTGATCAACTGCCACAAGCCATTCGTATGAGCAGCATATTAACTGGCAACGATCTTGGTCAATTGGCCAATGTTCAGGAAATCCCTTTTGTTGATGCTTCATTTGTTGATACTCATTTGAAACAGATTATCCAGTATTACAGCATCAATCCTGAAGAAATGGAAAAAGAGCTACATTCCTATGCGCAAAAATTGCTTAATCAGGGCAATGTTATTGCTGCCTGGCAGGTATTACTAGCTGGTTTGTAATAATATTTTTTTACCTTTAGTAAGCACCATAAATTGTTGTTCTATGAAAAGTTTAAGAAAACAACATTACTTGTTTATTGCTATCATTGCTTTAAACCTCTTCTCTTGTGTTCCACAAAAAGAAGTAACAAAACATAAACAGAATCTGACAGTTATTGACAATCAATTACGAAGTCATAGTGAGAACTTAAAAAAACTTGATAAACAACTCCACCAAAAACAAGAGCTGAATGAAATGGACGATACAGCAAGCTATCGTATTCAAAAATTTATTGGTGTTACCAATACTGAAATTGATAAAATTGTCGGGCAAAATGAAATTCTTATTGGTGATGTAGCCGTCAATAAAAATGATTGGGCAAGGCTACAACAGGCGTTAACTTTTTCAAAGA
>JAHEMM010000078.1:8195-14085 GCA_024643655.1 Chitinophagaceae bacterium
TTACTGAATTGATCAATAGAAATACAGTGATGAAGCTAAGCCAGGATGTAATTTTCGGGCCAGGGCAATACAATCTTTCTGCAGAGGTCAGTAAAACGATTGGTAAAATGTTTGAACCCGTAAGTAAAGAAATCGATTATTTTATTAATAAGTATCCTGACTTCCCATTGTCATTAGTTATTACAGCAAAAGGGTATGCAGATGCAACAACAATTGCAGAGGGCACTAATCTTTATAATAAAATTGTTGAAAGGATGAAACTGTCTGGAAGAACTCCTTTAACAAATGAAGACTTAAATAAAGAATTGTCAAATGCAAGGGCAGAATCTGTAATTAAGCTGTTACAAACATATACAATAGGTAAATCGGCTGATGGCACCACAATTAAAAACCTGTTATTTCTATATGAGGGGAAGGGTGAAAAACATCCTGATCCAAAAATCAAAGACTATTCAATCGATGATCCCAGGAGAAGAATTGTGTTGCTGTTCTGGAGTATTTTTCCTGATTAAAATTACTTCGTTCCAAAAACTTTTTTCAAAATATCAGATCCTCTAGCAAGCGGATTAGCTCTGATATTTTCTTCTTCCTTTGCAACCTGATCGAATAGTGCATCAACTGCTTTTCCAACAACATAAGAAGTGAGGTCTGGATTTATTTTTTTAAATGTAGTGGGTAGTTTATTGTAAGTTGTTACAATATCAGCATAATATTTTGTTGCATCTGTTTTTTCCAGCGAAGATTCAACAGATGGTCTAAAAGCTGAAAGCAGTTTATCTTTTGTTTTTTCTTTAAAATAATTGGTAGCACCATCTTTCGGACCACTGATAATTTTCAATGCATCAGTCAACGTCATTTCTTTTACTGCATCAATAAAAATGGGTTTGGCAAAAGCCACTGCATCTTCAGCACCACGGTTGATGGAAAGGATTGCTTTATCTACCTGTGCACCCATTCCTATTTTACGCAAGGTCTTTTCTGCTTTTAAGGCATCTTCCGGTAAAAACATTTTGTATATATCACTCCCAAAGAAGCCGTCCGTTTTATTCAGATTTAATACGGCGGTGGTTACACCTTGCAGTAACGCTTCTTTTACACCTTGCCCGGCTTCAGTTTCACTCAGCCCGGAATTTTTACCAGATAATATTTTTGGCAATTTTAGCTGAGCGTAACTGCTAACAGGAAGCATAAAAAATAAAGCGATTGCAGTAATGATAGTTTTCATGTGTACATTATTATTTTTAGACATTTGACAGCTATAATCACCAATATACTGCCGTTCTACTTCTAATAAAAGAAGTTACAAGTAATTTGACGAAATTTTAAGGTATTCGTTGCTCAGCTACTACCTAATGCTGCCACCAAACACTTTTCGTAACAGAGCTGTCGTTCTTGCCGCAATATTTTGCCGGATATTTATTTCTTCTTTTGCCACCAGATTGAACAATGCTTCTGTTGCTTTTTGAGTAACAAAACTGCCAAGATCGGGATTAATTTTTTTGAATGTAGTGGGGAAATTATTATAGGTATTTATTACATCGCCATAATATTTTGTTGCATTTACTTTGTCTAAGGATGAATTTATGACAGGTGAAAAAGCAGCAATAAGCTTGTCTGTTGTTTTTATTCTAAAAAAATGTGTGGCACTGGTATCACCATTCCTTACTAATCCGATTGCATCACTCAGTGTCATATTTTTTATGGCGTCAATAAAAATAGGTTTTGCAAAACCTACTGCATCTTCTGCACCACGGTTGATGGCCAGCACAGCTTTATCTACCAAATTGCCTAATCCAAGATCCCGTAAAGTGTTAACTACTTTCTGTGCATCTTGTGGCATTAAAATTTTATATACGGCATCTCCAAAAAAACCATCTTGCTTGTTCAGCTTCAACACAGCTTTTACCAATCCTTGTCCAAGCGCTTCTTTTATTCCTTCACCAGCTTCGGCTTCTGTAACACCGCCAACGCCTGGCAGATTAGATAAAACATCGCAGCTACTTAAAGAAGCTGATATTAAAATAATTGTCAATAGTTTTTTCATGAAAAATTTTTCATGAAATATAGCGAAAATTAGGCCAATTGAATATATAAGCTCTATACTTTGAGACTTTCTTTCCGATGCTCAATTTTTTCCCGAATCAGCCGGAAGAAACGGGCCCTTTCTCTTTCACTTACTTCACTGATTAAGGTAGATCGTTGCATTTGATTTTGAATATGATTATACATATTCGAGTTAAACAATTCATCCCTTGTAAACATAAAGTTAATAGTAGTATGTGATACATAAGTCATCCTCATATTATCCATCTCTATCAACATATTATTATCACCAAGTAAGACTTCGTTAAAATACATTTTTAACTCGCCAATTTTCTTTTGGGAAGGGTCATTATAATCAAACTTATATCCTAATGAAGCTTGTTTTTCAAGATGACCCCACAATTTTCCAATTGACTCATATAATTGATAAACATCTTCGTCTGAACTAAAAACCTGGCTATCTCTGTAAAACTCAATTTGTCTGAAAAAAATATTCATGCTCTCGAGGTTCCAGATTTCTACACTGGGCAATTCGTTATATAACGACAGCACTTTTTGTTCCTTTTTGAATATATCATCAGGATGGTCATTGAAATTAAATTTCTTTTTTTCAAATTCCGGAAATTGAAAATAAGTTTTCAACCAGAAGAACCATTTAAAGGCCGCTATTTCACGAAAATGATAATGATGAAAAATTGGCAAATCCTTGCAACTATAATAAAATGTTTTTTTCTTAAAGCTGTTCATGTATGCAAGGTTTTGGATTAAACTATCAACATACTCCTCAAACCGAAATGTTTTTTTATCCAGATATTCTCCTGTAAAATTTATACCCGCTGCCTGCAAACCAATTAACTTGTCTACTGAAATCTTATAATGCAGGCAGAGTGTCTGTAACTCATTAACAGATAATGTTTTTTCACCCCTCATTCTTCTGTATGCACTATCTGTACTGATTTCTAACAAGCTTGCTACCTCATCAGAAAGATTACTTCCGGCATTGCTCTTTTCTTTAATTGCTTTAAATAATAAATTTTGTATTTCACCTGTAGTCATGATAAAATATTTTTCCGGTCATAAATTTTAGTTAGCAGAATATTAAAAAACACATTCCGTTGTTTCTCACTGGTCTTACTAATGAGCGTTGATTTTCGCATAATATTTTTCAGCTCTTCATGACGCTGATCACAAAAAATATCATCTGTGGTAGTTAAATAGTTCAATACATCATAATTCATATAAGCCATTTTGCTTTGATCTGCTGTTACCAGGATTGTATTATCACCCAGTATTACACGGTTATAAAAAAACCTGAATTCGACTTCTCTTTTCTGAATTTCCTCACCGGGCAAATATTTATATCCTTTTTCTGCCTGCGATTGAAGATGCAGCATTGTCATCTCCAACGCTTCATATATTTTTTTGATATCGGTTGCATTTAAAAACTGGCCGGAATCTTTGCAGAATTCTATTTGAGAGATCGTACTGTTTACACATTCTGTATTCCATATTTCTACTGATGGAATTTTAGTATATAATCTTATTAGTTCTTTGCTGTATGATGCTATTGTTGTTGGCAAAAGGCCAAACTGAAATTGCTTGTCAGAAAAATCTGGATGGCGTAGAATATTCTTCATCCAGAAGTAATACCGAAATTCCGCTAATGGTGTAAAATAAAAGTTGTGAAATATAGGTATGTCTTTGGTTAGATAAATTATCTCCTTGTTTAGAAATACGTCTGCTTGTTGCATTAATTGAACTAATTCCTGTAGATACTGCTCATAAGAATAATTACTATCAACCCTGATATTTTGGAATAAAACAGAATTTGACCGGATGGCAAGTAACTGATCTAAAGAAATATGAAAATGATTGCAGAGAATACTTACTTCATCCAGCACAAGCAAAGTCTCTCCTCTTATCCTTCGGTATGCACTGTCATTGCTTATGTTTAATAATTCCGAAATCACATCTACAATAGTCTTTTGGGGCGGCAGCAAATTTTTAATTCGCTGAAACAAAAAATCTTGTGCAGTAGTGATTGTCATTGGTTGGTTAAGGTTTATCCTTTTAGCGGAATAACAGGATTCCACAAAACTGGTGATAAAAGTTACCTCATTTTAGCCAAACGGCAATATTTACAACTACTATTTAGTAAAAAATGCAACTGAATAAGTCTGTCCTGCAAAATTCAATTAGTGAACCAGATCGTTTGAAACTAGGTTAGTGTTCTAAAACTATTTATTATGAAAAGAATACTATTTGTAATTCCTGTCCTATTTTTTGTTCAGATTACTTTTGGACAAAAGAATCTTTCATTTGATTCATCCCACATTGTTGTTCGGGAAAATATCAATATTACGGCTGCCTACAATGCAAAAAAATCAACTATCGGAACTTTTTTGTTAGCTACGACAAAATCGGGTTATAAAATTTATAGCCAAAATAAACGAAAAACTATTCCCCAAATTATTATTAAAGATACTAAAGGGAACACTGTTACTACGACTGGCAGAAGGCAAGTAATTGTTTCTGAAGGCAGAACCGTTTGCCTGGAATGTGTAAATGTTAACAGACCTGAAGGCACATCAGAAGAATGCTTTCAGGTTTCATGTACAATCGCAGAAGTCGCAGAAAATATTAAAAGTCATTAGTTCTTTTAGAATGGTTCATTTCGAATTATTATTTTATTAAATACAAAAATTATGAAAGCTACAATCCCTTTATTACTATTTGTACTCTCACTTCAAGCAACTTCTCAGCAAACAACAATAACAAATGAAAAACTACAAATAGATTATCAAAAAAAAAGTACATCCCAAAAAACGATTGCCTGGATTCTTGCTGGTACAGGTGTTACAACAGTAATTATTTCCATTGCAACTTTTGATGGCACGGAAATATTTTATTCTTTAGCCGGTAATAACAAACCGATAAATAGATTCGGTGCTTTATTTTTTGGTGGCAGCGCTGTGGCATTAAGCAGTATCCCTTTTTTTATAATCTCGGGTAAGAACAAAAGAAAAGCAATGAGCTTATCATTTAATATACAACAGATGCCCCAATTAAAACAAACTTCAATTGCATATTGCCCCATTCCATCATTAAAACTAAAAATAAGGTTATGAAAAAGATTACTCATTTAACATTTCTTGTATCCTGTATTACTCTTTGTTTTAGCAGTTGCAAAAAAGACGATTTTTCGTCCAGTTACTTAAAAGGAAAATTAGATGGTGTTCCATTTGAAAGCAATTCGAACATAACAGCTAATACACCCCAACCCGGCCAATCAGGACCTTCTGATCCGATATTGAACATCACTGGTGATTGGCCAGGATACATACTCAAGCTTCATATAAATGAACTTACTCCGGGGAATAATATATCCGCCGGAACTTACTTTTTTGAATCAGGAAAAACCCGTTCGGCAACTATGTGGGAAAACAATACTCTTTATTATGCTGGAAGCAGCACCTTTTGTTTTTGTCCTATAATATTACATGGTAGCGGAAGTATAACAATATCATCTATCGATAAGAAATATGTAAGAGGATCATTTCAATTTACCAGTGAGCCAAACATGGGTATCACTAAAACAGTTACTGATGGTGAGTTTTATATAAAAAGGAATTAATAGTTATTTCATTAATAATGTATCCGCCATGAAATCATTAACCATTAAAATAATTTTAAAAAAATAACAGCTTGCCTTTCTTTATACACCATAAATCAAAAACCATGAAACCATTAACCTTTTTACTATTCCTGACAATTTCAATTCAGCTTACTGCCCAGCAAACTAAAATTGTCAAAACCCCTTTAACAAAAGCTGACTATATGGAAAAAA
>JAHEMM010000152.1 GCA_024643655.1 Chitinophagaceae bacterium
AAAAAAACATTTATGAAAAAGCTATGTATCGTACTTGTTAGTATCTTTTGTACATCAATAGTTGGAGAGGCACAATTGAAGATTGCACATGTAAACATAGAAATGCTGCATGAAATATTGCCTTCCCGAAAAAAAGAGATGGATAAAATAAATGCATTTGAAGCAAGCAGTTTAGCTGAAATAAAAAGAATGCAGGAAGATTTTGATAAAACATTACAAGATTATCAGGAAGGGATAAAAAAAAATAGTTTTACTCCTACCGTGTTAAAATATTATGAAAACCAAATAGAGAAAAAGGAAAAAGAAATAACGGAACGTAATACTGAACTGAAGAATCAATATTCTGAGATGTCAAATCAAGCAACCAAACTTATTGAACAGATCATGAAAAATGCAGTTGCCACTATTGCAAATGCAAAAGGCCTCGATTATGTGCTGGATGTTAACGCAACAGTTTTTGCAAAGGGCACTGATATTACTAAGGAGGTAATGGCTGAGATTCTGCGTATAGACAAATAAAGCAAAACCTGCAACCATACACAAAGCCAAAAACAGTTTCTCCGCCTTGATTGGTGTTTCTTATCCGTGGTCGGTGTCTGCCTACCGGCAGATAAATTTGTCTTCACCAACCATATAAACTAAAAACAATCCCCTTTATAAAAAAAATTGCCAGGTTTCATAATGTATCAATTGATAAAGATGGCAACGTCAATAAAGGAGATAGTATTCAATATACTTTCTTTCAAAAGTATTCAGGCAGCCATTGGCCCAATTATTTAAGCAATCCAAAATGTTGAAGAAACTTCACAAATCGTCCATCTTTTCTTACTTCTTTAATAAATTCTGGATTCTTCAAAAGATTCGGATATGTCCAGGGGTTGGCACAAACCACTTCCATACTTATAAAGGATACGGGATCAGCCGATACTTCTTTATATATCTCATATACTTTGTCAGGGGCCACCATATCCGCTGTCTGCAGCAGCACCGATTTTTCTACTGCCCCACGGGGAAATTTATTATTCTTGAGTACTGTTATCAAGGTTGCTTCAAATGCTTTCCTCGCTTTTGCAGAATCGCCGGTGAGATAAAATAATTTCGGCTCATACACAGCTTTATCAAAGATGCATAAAGCTTTCTCATTAACAGGTCTGGCGGTAGCTGATTTAACTTTTTCGATAAAGGATTTAGCTTCGGCACTTTTTCCATGATTCATTAAAAAGTAAGCCTGGTTTGCTTCATCATTGATGATCATCGGGCAGGACCAGTTTCCATGACCGGTATAATGCTCCACCCATTTCCCTTCCCATAATCTTGCATATTGATCAATCTCATTATTCACCATCGCCACTACCATTTCATTGTTCTCTATGGAACGCTCATCATATACTTTTGTCCGTTCCACCGTTTTCACTGCATTTTCAAATGCATGAAAAGATGCAAGGCTGCCATTTGCCAGGAACTGGAAATACTTTGCCGCTACTTTATAATGCGTTTTCTCTGGCTCTATCTCCAATAATTTTTCAAAGAACGGGGGCATCTTGCTGTACTGGCGGGTTAGCTCATATCCGAATGTAAGTGAATAGATGACCATCCCGTTCCTGTTTTCTATGGCATATGCTTTCTCCATATTCTCCACTACCTTATATATTTGTCCCATATAAAAAAACAAGAAAGACTGGTATATCAATGTCTTTGGATCATTCGGGAAAACCTCCAGTGCTTTATCAAAACTTCTTAATGCACCAACCTGATCATTTTTTACAATATTGAGATAATATCCTTCAGCTCTGAATGCTGATACACTTTCCGGATCAAGGTCTTTTACTTTTACCAATGCTTTTTCTGATTCAAGTGCTGCCTCTTGCTGTTCTTCACTACGGTTATCATAATTACTTACTTTTTCATACCGTGAAGTCTGTGCCTGCGAGAGTAATCCCCACGCCTCAGCAAATTTTTTATCCTTTTCTGTGGCAGTTTGTAATAGTCCTATGGCCTGCATTATTTTATCATAAGTTAGCTGAGAACTGCTAAGGATTGACCGGGCCATGATGAATTCGTCATATGCTTTTACATTATCGGTAGGTATTGATCCCAAACGATTTTTTTCTCCTGAACTTAATTTCGCATTCAGTTTATCAGAAATTTTTTCTGCAATCTCAGACTGAACTGCAAAAACATTGCTTAATTCCTTATCATAACTTTCAGACCAAAGGCTCTCTTCTGTAGCTGCATCAAAAAGTTGTATGTTCACCCTGATCTGGTTATTCATACGGGCAACAGAACCTTCTACAATAAAATTGGCTCGCAGTTTTTTTCCGATCGTCTTCAGGTCATCAGTTGTTTCAGCGAAGCGAAGTACCGAAGTACGGGAGATTACTTTCAGGTCTTTTAATCCAGCCAGGCGATTAATCACATCTTCATGAACCCCCGATATAAATACATTATCTGAATCACTTGCATTTAAATTTTTAAATGGAAGTACTGCAACGATTTTGTCGCCGCTTATTTTTTGGGAACCAGTAAATTCTTTGATAAGAAAATATCCGGCAGTCAATAACAGAATGGCAATGGCAGCAAAAATAAATCGATTTCGTGTAGCTACTGCTTTCGTATTTTTTTTATCCCTGATAGCTTTGGTAACAGCAGTTTCTCCTTCTTTTAATAATTCATAAACCGGTACCGGATAGCTTACATTTTTTAAATTCTTTTCACCGGCAAAACTGATCACTAATCCTTTTTTGTTATCAAAATTCCTGGCAACAGGATCGGATAAATAAATAGCTCCCGGTGGTGCAGCAGCCTGAATCCTTGATGCAATATTTACTCCATCGCCAAATACATCCTCATTTTCAAAAACAACTTCGCCCTGGTGAATACCGATACGCAAACTGTATAGTCCTTGGTTCTCACATTCTTCCCTGATCTGTTGTGCACATAAAACAGCATCAGTAATTGTATCAAAACTTGCCAGCACTCCATCTCCAATCTCTTTAAGCCAGGTCCCATTGAATTTTCCAAGATTAGTTTTATGAATTTTCCGGTTTAACTCAAGAATGGTAAATGCTTTTTCTTCATCACTACCCATTAGGGCTGTATAACCGACAATATCGGTAAACATAATAGCTGCCAACTTACGGGTCTGTTGCATAAAATCAGTTTACTATTGAAAGATAGTAAATTTTAACTGGGCTTAAAAAGAGTGATGAAGTTAATTAATTCATTGTTGTTATAAATGCATGAATTATTTTTTGGATAAAATACCAATCAAAATTTTATTTTTTTAATTATTTAAATAATTAAAAAAAATCCAACTTGTCAAAAGTCCAAAGGGAATTCA
The DNA here is from genome assembly GCA_024643655.1 of Chitinophagaceae bacterium. Classification (GTDB taxonomy): domain Bacteria; phylum Bacteroidota; class Bacteroidia; order Chitinophagales; family Chitinophagaceae; genus JJ008. The sequence continues at coordinate 3,341 of JAHEMM010000152.1, forward strand.
TTGAAATAATTACAAGACGTTGTAATGGAATAATATAGCTCTTAAATTTCATGTTTTAAATTACTTACAAGTAACTTATATTTGATTACTACAAAGTATAAATTAAATATGCACAAAAAGATCATATTCTTTGTAACACTTTTCCAATTAGTCGTAAATGTAGCAGAGGCTCAGAGCCTAAAACAGGTTGTTGCAAAAATTGAATACGCTTTTGTCAATAGAGAGTATCCGCAAGTAATTATAAAAGGCGATTCTGTTTTGTCAACACTTTCAAAAACCAAACGGGCTGATCAAAAGACTTATGCTTTATTATCATTCTTTACCGGCAGTGCATACCTGGAAACCGGTCAATTAGATAAAGTCGAATCAA
>JAHEMM010000153.1 GCA_024643655.1 Chitinophagaceae bacterium
TATTTTGCTGCATTTGGCTATGCAGCTGTTGCCCTAACTACAGTTTCTGCCCTTGCTTTTTTATTGAGTGTTTTTGCTGAAAACTCAATAGGGCCAATCATTGCTACTATGAGTATAGTAATTGTCTTTACTATTTTGTCAGAAATGAATATTCCGATTTATGATGACACGATCAAACCATATTTATTTACATCACACATGGTAGCCTGGAAAGGGTTTTTCTATGTAAAAGCAACTGCAGATGGGACGACAATAAATGGAAGTATAGAAAATTTGCCAGCTATTCTAAGAAGCATGTGCATCCTTATTATTTATATTTTCGTTTTCTTCGGAACAGCAATCTGGGTGTTTAGAAAAAAAGATATTCTGACTTAAAAAATAAACTGATGAAAAAGGGTTTACTATTGTTGATTTTTGTAGGTGGTGTATACTTTATGCAGGCACAAACAGCTGAAGAAGTAATAAAAAAAGTAAAAGAAAGACTGGAAAAGGTAAGCGACTACGAAGCAAAAGGAAAAATGAAAACGAATGTGATCTTTATTAAAGCTCCTATAGCTAACGTAAAAGTATATTTTAAAAAACCTAATAAATTGCGCATCAATAATGAATCAGGTATTTCCTTTATTCCTAAAGGTTCAGTTAATATAAATCTCAATAATATATTCTTGAATACTGAAGGGTTTGATCTTATTGATATGGGTAAGGAAGCCAAAACAGCTTTCCGTATTATTAAATTGTTACCCAAAGCTGAAAATGCTGAAATTGTACTTTCTACTGTTTATATCGACGAGAAGCTTTCAGTGATAAAAAAAGCAAAAACTACGACAAAAGAAAACGGAACCTATGAATTAGAAATGTCGTATGGTAAATATGCTGAATATGGTTTGGCAGATAAAGTAAAGTTTAAGTTTAATACTAAAGATTATAAACTACCAAAGGGAATAACTTTTGACTATGATGATGGAAGTAAAAAAGAAACTAATCCTGATAAGTTGAAAAATAAAAAAGGGGAAGTAGAAATTACATATTCAAGTTATATTATCAATAAAGGGGTCTCCGATACTGTGTTTAAATAAGTAGTTAATTCTTACTCTTCTATTGCCTCATCTTTTGCATTAGCAAACATTGACGTAGTCATTTTTCGCATTGGATTTTTTCTGCTGTCAGCATAGCCACTTCTGCGATTTAAAATGTCGATGCATTCAAATACAGCACACATGAATGAAGCATGGTCGGCTTTGTTTTTGCCTGCAATATCAAATGCAACACCATGATCTGGCGATGTTCTTACCGCTGGTAAACCAGCAGTAAAATTGATCCCTTCACCAATAGCTAATGCTTTAAAAGGAATCAACCCCTGATCATGATATAATGCAAGTACTGCATCAAATTTTTCATAGCTGCTTCTTGCAAAAAAAGCATCAGCACTATATGGGCCAACTACCAGCAGGTTATTATTTTTTGCTTCTCTTATTGCCGGTTTAATAATCTCTTCTTCTTCAGTACCTATTAATCCTTCATCACCTGCATGGGGGTTTAGCCCTAATACAGCTATTCTTGGCTTATCTATGCCGAAATCCTTTTGAAGACTTTGTTGAATGATATTGAGTTTACTAAGTATTTTTTCCTTTGTAATATGTTGGGCTATTTCTTTTACTGGTACATGTTCGGTAACTAATGCTACTCTGAAATTGTTGGCACATAGCATCATAACAACATCATTAACACCAAACATTTCTTTTAAATAGGGAGTATGTCCTGTAAAATTAAATTCAGCTGTTTGAATATTTTTTTTATGAATAGGCGCCGTTACTAATCCATCAATTTGTTTTTGTTTTAACGCCGCTACAGCGGTTTGTAATGATAAGATAGCATATTTGCCACCTTCATTACTTAGTTGCCCCGGATTAATATTTACTTCTTCTTCCCAGCAATTAAAAAGATTAACCTGCTTTGTATTAATCTTGTTGAAATCATTAGTGCTTTGGTAATTAAAATTTACCTCAGGAATGGCTTTCCTGTAAAAATTGATAGCTTTATTAGACGCAAAAATTATAGGTGTACAATGATCCAGAATTCTATGATCTGAAAAAGTCTTAATAATTAACTCAATTCCAATTCCATTCAAATCACCGCAACTTATTCCAATAACAGGTTTTGTATAGCTCATACATTCAAATTCGTATAAAAGTAATGATTTTATACTTCTTTATTTATAGCCGTAAAATGAAGAGAGGCTGACCCTACTTTTGAGTCAGCCTCTTTTCTACACAAAGCAATTAAATCGTAATCTTTAGTTGTTTAGTTTTTAAGTACTTTATAATTTAATACTTGTTCATTGGATCTAATCTGTAATATATATACACCCTTTGCAAGATTTTCAGTATTTGAAAGGCTAAAAGTATTAATTCCTGAATAAGCCATATAATTTCTAAAAATTACCTTTTTCCCAAAAAGGTCTAACAGGCTTACTTCGATTTTAGTATTTTGTTTTGTTTTAATATTAAAGTTCAATTCAGTAGAAAAAGGATTTATTACGTTTCCTAAGCTGAAATCTATCTCTTCTTTATTCAACGGCATAGTTTGGGAATACTTTTTACTACCTGAAATGTTTTTCATAACAATCCTGTAATAAGCTTTTCCTGTAAATTGCTGTTGTTCTGTAAATGAATAATAGTTTTTTTCAGCATTATTATCATTTGTGCCGGCTACCGATCCGATTTTTATGAAATTTACTCCATCGATACTTTTTTCAATATCGTAAATCATCAATTCAGTTTCTCTCGAACTTGTCCATGATATCTTCGCTTGATCATTAATTATTTTGGCATTGGCAGTTAATAGATCTGATTTTAAGGGGATATCGCAATTAATAACATTTAATGTTATAATACTTATACCATCTGTAAACTGACAATTGGTATTTGAAATATTCGAAGCTGTAGTAGCAACAATTACTCTATACAAATTTCCACTATCAGCAAGAGTTGTGTTGGAAGGTGGTATTGTATAAGATGTTATATATTCCCAGGCAGTTCCATTCCATGTTGGACTTGCTGGTCCAAGTGCTGCAGTAACATCTGTCCAGGTAGCACCATTATTGATACTTCGTTGCCATTTATAGTATGTATAATTATTGAAGTATGAACGAACAGTATCATATATTGTTATCGTATTAGAATCACAAACCGCTGGATTCAGTGATGGTGAATAATTCATATTCGGCAAACAGGTGGCCAGGGTAATATCATCCAGGGCCCAGTCATTACCGCCACCTCCCGGAGCGTTATTTCTGATTGAAAGAGTAAATGATGTCTGTGCTGGTCCGGTAAGATAGGTAAATCCTCTTTTTACCCAGATATTGGTAGAGTCAGATCCACTTTGTTGATTAGCTACTGAACCAGTGTGAACAATATTTCCTGTTGAATAATAGTCTATGCCATTAATATCAAATGCCAGATTTGGCTGTACGCCTGAGGAATCATTTAGTGCAAAAGGTATATACCCGGCACCAGAGACACCAGTACCTGTAGAATCACAACTGCATTTCGAACAAATATTTTTTATCCAGGCAGATATTTCATAGTATGTATTAGGACATAAATTTGTTACTCCAAATTGAAATGCAGTATCAGTTTTGTAAGCTGAATTAATTACCAGCATATAGCCACATGGGTTGCTTGGGCT
>JAHEMM010000154.1 GCA_024643655.1 Chitinophagaceae bacterium
TTAGCAGCATCTTTAGTATCAATAGCGTTGATGACTCTTCTTATTATTTTTTCGCATTTTTCACTAAGCAAAGTATCAGCAACAAAAGTTGTACTAAGAAAGGCATAGTGGTTTGCAACGTCCATATTTTAATTAATTACTTAATAAGTCAGCTTTTCGTCACATTTGCACTAAAATTTTTAAATGCTTACTCAGATGAAGCGATCATTTATTTTTTTTCTCTTTTTATTTTTTTTCCTTTTGCCAGCAACAAAAGCACAGGTAAATAAAGTAACCCTTTCAGGAATTATTAAGAAAACTGCTGATAAATCGATTCTCCCTTTTGTAAATATTACGCTGAATAAAAGCACTGACAGTAGTTTCGTTACCGGAACAATTACAAATGAAGAAGGTAGGTTCAGTATTGCAGAGATAAAACCTGGTGACTATTTTTTACAGATTTCCTTTGCAGGTTATATGTCCAATATTCAACCCATTCTGGTTGGCTCACTAAGCCAGTTTCTTGATATTGGTACAGTAGAATTAAAAGAAGATATAAAATTATTGCAAACTGTTACTGTTAGTTCCAAACAGGAAGAGCTAAATGATAAAATGGATAAAAAAACATTTTCTGTAGCTGCCAACATCAGCCAGAGTGGTGGTTCCGTTTTGCAGGCTTTAAAAAATTTACCCGGTGTTACTACCAATCAGGATGGAAAAGTAGAGTTAAGGGGCAGCGATAAAGTGGCGGTATTAATTGATGGTAAACAAACAGCACTCACCGGATTTGGTAGCCAGACCGGCCTTGATAATATTCCGGCCTCTGCTATTGAAAGAATAGAGATCATTAATAACCCATCTGCAAAATTTGATGCCAACGGAAATGCAGGTATCATCAATATCATTTATAAAAAAAATAAACAACAGGGCTTTAATGGAAAAATTGGATTAACCACGGGCCTTGGTGCATTGTGGCAAAAAAGAGAAAACTTACCGGACATTCGTCCACAATACAAAACCACACCAAAGATCAATCCTTCCCTATCCTTAAACTATCGGAAAAACAACGTCAATATTTTTTTGCAAAGCGATTGGTTATATACCGAAACTTTAAATAAGAATGAATTTTCAACCCGTACCTATACAAACGATACTATTCAACAGCAATTAAAAAGAAACAGGAATACTCATTTTCTAACTACCAGGTCTGGTGTCGACTGGACCATCAACAATCAAAACTCACTTACCATTGCTGGATTATTGGGTATTGAAAAAATAATTGACCGGGGCGATGAACCTTTTTTTAATGCAGACTATTCTAAGCGTAATCGTTTATGGCAGTTTCTTGAAGATGAATTAAAAACAACGGCTGTTGCTTCAGTTGCTTATCAACATAAGTTTAAACAACCGGGGCATGTATTAAATATGGGTTTCAATTATACTTTTCATAGAGAGGATGAGAAATATTATTTCGATAATATTATGCCCGGTTTTACAGGGCTTGATTCTTTTAAATTACTCAGTGATGAGCATGTTACCGATTTTACAATTGATTATGTAAGACCATTGAAACATGGAAGGTTAGAGGGCGGATTCAAATATCGCTACCGTAATATTCCCACCAATATGCAGTTTAAGCCAGGCATTAATTCTCCGTTAGATATTGGTGCCGGTGGCGAGGCTACCTATACAGAAAATATTCCTGCGGTATATGGTAACTATGTTTTTGAAAGTAAAAAGATAGAAGCAGAGATTGGATTGAGAATTGAATATGTAGACCTGCAATACAAAGTAAACCCGAATCATAATACGTATAAAAGTGATGGCTACAATTATACACAGCCCTTTCCTAATGTGCGGCTAGGATATAAGATTAACGATCAGCATAAAATATCCTTGTTCTTCAACAGAAGAGTAGACCGGCCTAATGAAGTGGACATCCGTATTTTTCCAAAGTATGATGATGCCGAAATTATTAAAGTAGGCAATCCGGCGCTTCGTCCACAGTTTACCAATAGTATTGAGTTGGCGTATAAAACCAGTTTTCAAAAAGGATATTTTTATTCCGCATTATTTCATAGAAATACTACAGGTACTATTACAAGAATTGCTACGCAGGTGCCACCCGGTACAATTATTTACAACGTTTTTCAAAATGCGGAACGCAGTTCCAATACCGGTGTAGAAATGATCTGGCAGCAGGATTTTTCAGCCGCCTTTTCAATGAATACCAATGCCATGATTTACCGGAATGTAATTGATGCATTTACAGTAGAAAATAAATATCCGGTTCCTTCTACTTATTCGGCAGGTAAAGAAACATTCACCTCCGGAAATATAAAAGCAAATGGCATTTTCCATTTACCCAAACAAACAGATGTACAGTTAACAGCCATATACCTTGCACCAGATATTATTCCACAGGGAAAAATCGGGACAAGGTTTTCGGTGGATATCGGTTTGAAAAAACAAATACAAAAAGGCAAGGGAGAGTTATTCTTAAATGCCAGTGATATTTTCAATACGTTAAAAATAAAAAAAGAGCAAACAGGTAATGGCTTTACAGTAGCAAGTACCGATTATTACGAAACCCAGGTAATTCGCATCGGCTATAATTATAAGTTCTAAATTAACTATTATATGGCCAACAAAACATCGCCACACATTTTAAACACTTCGGCCAATCTGCTAGGTTTTTGTCTTTTTGTAATTACTTCATTACGTATTGCCGATCTTACAGCAACACATATCATCGATGAGCTGACGTCGGTAATAGCCGTATTACTTACTATCTCCTGCATCTTATCATTTATATCTATCCGTATAAGGGTGCCAAGAAAAAAAATTACGTTTTGAAACAATGGCCGATTATTTATTCATAACAGCGCTTATCGGAATATTAATAACCATTTTGCTTATTACACTTAATTTTTTAAAATAAAATTGTATGACTACCGATACTACAAAGCTTTTACAAGCAGAAGGAAAGCAATTAGTGAAACTGAAGCAAATCGTAGAACAGGCTATTGCAGATGAAAAACTCATTGTTGAAAATTTAGTAAACCAACCCAAAGAAATATTAACCAAGGGGCAAACCATTTCAGATAAGGTGGCAACATTTGGTGGCAGCTGGAAGTTCATTATCATTTTTGGAGTAGTGCTTTTTGTATGGATACTATTTAATACGCTGGCGCCCAATAAAGAAAATTTTGACCCCTATCCTTTTATATTAATGAATTTAGTGCTCTCATGTATTGCAGCATTGCAGGCGCCTATAATTATGATGAGCCAGAACCGGAAAGAAGAAAAAGACAGAAAAAGAAATGAAAATGACTACCTTATCAATTTAAAATCGGAACTTGAGGTAAGAAGCTTGCACCAGAAAATGGATCTGCTGCTGGAAGAACAGATAAAAGTGTTATTTGATAGCCAGGCAAGGCAACTGGATCTTTTGAAGAGAATTGAAAATGAAATAAAAACATTAAAAAAGAACTCCTAGTGTGGATGGTTGCAAAAACCTGCAGCGTAGCGCTTTTTTGCATTGCATGGTAGCGTTTTTTTGGATTGCAAACTATAACACTATTTTTATACTTAATTGATTATCAACATAAATAGATGCTGGGAGTAGCGTATATTTATGAGTT
>JAHEMM010000010.1:0-36756 GCA_024643655.1 Chitinophagaceae bacterium
ACAGGATCTTCCTTGAACATTAGTGCTGTGTCAAAATCGAAATGTATGATTGATGGGCTGCATAAAGCAAAATGTGCAAAAGCAGTCATAGCTAATCTTGACTCAAGCATTGCCCCTATTTGTAAATGTATTTTGGCGGCTTCGGCCATTTTTACCATTTTCAATGCTTTGAATATACCGCCAGATTTACCTAGTTTAATATTCATATAATCACATGCCCCTAATTGAATTAATCGTTCTGCATCGTGATCATCACCACAACATTCATCTGCCATAATAGGTATGGGGCTTTCATTTTTTACTCTTGGTAACTGCATAAAATTCCAACGGGCAATCGGTTCTTCACAATGTTGAATATTGAAAACGGCTAAGGCCTTTAATGTTTCGATAGCTTCCTCCACTTCCCATCCTTGATTAGCATCTATGCGGATAGGAATTGTTTCGCCTACTGCTTCCCTGATAGTTTTGATTCTTACTACATCGGTTTTGCCATTCAATCCCAATTTTACTTTGATGGCAGGATAACCCTGCTCTTTTATTTTTACTGCATCGGCAGCCATCTTAAGTGGGTCGCCTACACTTACTGTATAATCGGTAATGATAGTTTTGTTATTCTCTCCACCAATAAATTTATATAAAGGCATTCCGGCATGTTGAGCAGCAATATCATATAGAGCAATATCAAAAGCACTTTTGATACTATAGTTGGCATAAATGATTTTGTCCATCAGCTGAATACAGGATTCAATATTCAGCGGATCTTTTCCATTTAATGCTTTTGCAAAATATTGCCCAACTATGAAGCAGGTATCCTGACTTTCACCATTGATCGGCATATAGGGGCTGCATTCCCCAAAACCAGTTATGCCTTCCTTCGTACTAATCTTTACAATTATATTTTCAGCATTAACATCTGTCCCCAATGAAGTAGTGAATGGTTCAATTAACGGAATAGAGAGTTTATAAATTTCTGTTTGTTGTATTGTTAAATTATTTGCCATAATCGGGTTTTTAATTTTTTTCTGCCTGAAAAGAGTAAAGATAATGGCTTAAAATATTGTTGGTAACGATTTTAGCATGATTTATGTTTCTATATATTAAAGTTGTAAAAAATTCGTTTATTAATAAGAATACCTCATACTATGAAAAAACTTTTGATAATTGCTTTGCCTTTGTTGCTATTTGTTTCTTGTAAAAAGAAAATAGATGAATTGCCGCCCGCTACGCAAACTGGTGCTAATACTTTTGGAGCTAAGGTAAATGGGAATTTCTGGATACCACAAGGCTTTGGGCCAATCCCTGCGTCTAACTTATTAGAAGCAATCAGACTAGGTCCAAATTTTTACATACGAGCAAGAAATTTTTCGTCTTCACCGAATGAAACTGAGTTTGAGATTTTTTTGAAAGATGTAACCGGAGTAGGAACATATCAATTAAATACAACAATGACAGCTCCGTCTACTGGCGCTAGTTATGGATTTTATCTTAAACGAAATTTTACCCCTACAAATGAGTGGCTTACTTCGGCAACTTATTCCGGAACGGTTAATATTAGTTTATTAGACACAGCTAACAATATTCTGGCAGGTACATTTCAATTTACAGCAGCTGATATTTACGGATCTGATCCACCTGTTACAATTACAGAAGGAAGATTTGATGTAAGATATTAGAACAATATTCTTAACCCGACAGCAAACATTGCTGTTAACGGTGCATTATCATTTACAAAAATATATTTGCTTGGATAGTCAGATGCAGGGATCCAAGCTTTCCCTTCAGCATATAAAAAGAAATAAGCACCAATTGGTTTTTCATAGCCTACTGCAAGATCAGCTGTCAATCTTTTAAAATTGGCTACACCATTAAGTACAGGGACATTATAAAAAGCTGTATCTATAGAAGTAGAATGCACATTTGAAACTCTGCCAGGTAATAAGCCTAACCCTGCCGATGCATACAAATTCCACCCTTTTTCAATATCACAGGCGCCTACAAGGTATTTTCTCCACCCGATTGAAAATTGTTTGAAACGGATCTGAGAACTGTTTACATAATTTATTTCCTGTGGACTTGTAAGAGTGGATTTTGCAGTTGCAGTAAGATTATTTTTAAAGTTTCCATTTGTATAATATGAAAACGATACATATAAACCTTCTTTGGGGGTAATATTGAATATCGCATTAATCGTTTGCCCGATTGTCCAGAAGCGTTGATCTTTTTTAATACTTCGCTGTAAGTCAAGATTTGTTGCGAAACTAAAACGCATTTCCTGTGTATAGGCAGATACAGCTATAAGTAATAGGAAAACAAATATGTTGGTTCTTTTTTTCAAATAGATAAGCTCTCTGCAATGTTACTGAATTAATTCCTTGTCTAAAAACAGAAAAGCCATCCTGCAACTATACAGGATGGCTTTTTAGTAATTGTGATTAATTATTTCACCAATTTTAATTCTTTAATGATGTTTTCGCCACCACCTAATTTATCGATACACCATAATACGTATCGTATGTCTACACAAATTGTTCTATTAAGATCTTTATCAAAAGCCAGTTTATGACTTAATGCTTCATAGTTGCCATCAAAAGCAAGACCCATCAATTCACCCTTACCGTTTATTACAGGTGAGCCGGAATTGCCACCAGTAATATCGTTGGTAGTAATAAATCCAATTACGAGGTCCTTACGGGTAGGATCCATATACTGTCCAAAATCTTTTTTCTTTAAGAGGTCAATTTGATTGGCTGGCAAATCAAATTCATAATCACCGGGTTTATATTTCTCCAACAAACCCTTTGATGTAGTAACATAATCATAAAATACACCATCTCTGGGACGATATGATTTTACAGCCCCATAACTTACTCTCATAGTAAATGTAGCATCGGGGTACATCATTTTAGCTTTTACCGGATTCATTTCCATAATGCCCTTCATATATATTCTGCCAAACTCCGCATTTTTTGTATTAAAATCTTGAAAGTAGGGACTGTATTTAGTAGTATAGTTTGTAAAAAATGCACTGGCATGCGCAAAAGCAGGGTCACTTTGTAAAGCTACTGCATCCGGGTTTGCAATAAAAGCATTCCATTTAGCATCATCAAATATCATTGTTTTGCTAAATAAATCCGCCGCATATTTTTTGTATGTGGCCTCTTCATCCAGCGGACCATACGCATTCTTTAATGTGCCATAAAATCCGATGGGTTGTTGATTTTTATCGACATCTTCATAAAACATTTTAGTTATAGCAGCAACTATTTGTTGATCAGATACTTTGTTTTCTTCTTCCAAAAAAGCTGCTCTTCTTTTATCTACTGCTTCAGCATATTTTTTTGCATCGGCAAGCGGAGTGCCCGGTTTTACTAAGGCAGCTTCTAATTGTAAAAGTGAGCCGGCAAAAGCAATAAGCGGAGAGCCGTTTATTCCTTCGTTAATATACTGGCGATGTTTTGCATAAGGGCGCCAAGCATCATAAGCTTTTGCCCAATCTGTAAAAATAGTCTGATATTCACTTTTCCCTTTTGCCCAAGTATTGAATGTGGATTCGAATTTTTGTTTTTGTCCTAGAATATCGTACTTCAGTAATTGTTTTGTTTCTCCATCATAAAATTTCCAATAATTAGCTATACCTGCGAAAGAAGAGGACAATTGTAATTTAACTGCCGGATCTTTTTTCATTTCTTCAAACATATATTTTAAACGTACATCCCGAAGTTTTACCAATGTTGGGTTGTTGATGTCGGTTGCTAATTTTATTCCATAAGAGCTTTCATAACGATTGGTACTACCAGGGTAACCCCATGTCATCGCAAAATCACCATCTTTTAATGGTTTTAATGAAATGGGTAAGAACCATTTTGGTTGTAAAGGAATGTTAGCAGGAGAATAATCTGCCGGTTTCCCATCGGGAGATGTGTATACACGAAAAACGGAAAAATCACCAGTGTGACGTGGCCACTCCCAGTTATCAGTATCTCCACCAAACTTCCCAACACTTTCGGGAGGAGTACCCACTAATCGAATATCAGTATAGCGCTGATAAACAAATGCCAAATACTGATTTCCTTTAAAAAGTGAGTTTACTCTTACTTCGATATTCTGGCTGGCATCACTCATCCTTTTATTAATCTCAGCCATTACTTCATTCTGTTTTTTCACTCTTTCTGTACCTGTAAGATCTTTTAGGGCATCCATAACTTCTTTTGTAACATCATCTATCCGTAATAAAAATTGAACAGATAATGTAGAAGGTATTTCATCTCCTTTATTCTTTGCATAAAATCCATTCTGCAGGTAATTATGCTCCATATTGCTGGCTTTTGCGATGGCTGCATAACCACAATGATGATTGGTAAAAATCAACCCTTGATTGCTTACAATTTCACCCGTACAGCCTCCGCCAAAAATGATAATAGCATCTTTTAGTGATGGCTTATTGATGTTATACAATTGGTCTTTGGTGAGCTTCATTCCTTTTTTCACCATATCATTATACACTTGCTGGCCCAATAACATAGGTAACCACATTCCTTCGTCTGCAAATGATTTAAAAAAGAAACTTACTGCAAGAATAATCGTTAATACTATTTTCTTCATATTTCAATTTTTTGTTTGACAAACGTACTATAAAAAAAAGGGGTAGCCAAAAGCAAACCAAACAGCAAAAGATGTAATTTGACGGTTAATAACCAGCTTATGAGATATAGATATGCTTCATTTATTTTATTTACAGCGACGTTGATAATACAAAGTTGTAATAAGAAAGATAGTTTGCCTGCTCCTCCAACTGTTCCGGGGTGCTCAAGTAATATGCTACCTGAAAATGGTGCATTTATTACTACTTCATCCGTTACTTTCACATGGGCGGCAGTGAATGGTGCAGTATCTTATGATTTTTATTTAGGAGCTTCTGCAGCAACAGCAACTGTAATTGCCAGTAATATTACCACTACTTCTTATAATTATGTATTGCCTGTATTTGCTTCAAGTCAACCATTGTACTGGTTTGTACAACCTAAAAATGCGAACGGTACTGCCACAGGGTGCAACTCTGTTGCTTCAATGTTTACAGTAACTTATTTATCTGCTCCCGCACCTTACGGATATTATGTAGTAGGTTATTTCCCTTCTTATCGAAATATTGCAGATGTACCAGATGTAAAATTCAGAATGACCAATACGGTAGTTTATGCATTCTTCGGAGTGAATGCATCAGGAACTATTTCTGCTCCCTCATCACCTTCTACTTCTATTATAACGTTAGCAGCGAAAGCAAAAGCCAATAATTCAAAGATATTAATAGGTATTAATGATGGGAGTGGAGATGGAAAGACCAATTTTAAAAATATGGCAGCTACTGCTACCGGAAGAAATACTTTCATAAAAGATGTGATGAATAAAGTACGGCAATATAATGTGGATGGCGTAGATATGGATTGGGAATTTCCAACAACCAGCGATGGTACTGATTTAACATTTACTTTATTAATGAAAGAATTATCAGATTCATTGCACCGTGATGGACGTTATTATTTAACAGCTGCCATTACAGCAGGAAAATATGCTGGCGGTATCCGTGATGCGATAAGAACCGAATTATTTGGGTATGTAGATTTTTTTAATGTAATGGCTTATGATGATTTTAGTACTACTACTCCGTATCGCCATCATAGCGACTATACGTTAGCTCAAACCTGCCTGAATTATTGGCTGACTACAAGAGGAATGCCAGCTGCAAAATGTGTATTAGGTATTCCGGCTTATGGCCGTCCGTCAGGTATTACGCAAACGGGAACCATTAAAACCTATAAAGATATTCTGGCTGCAGGGGGTAGTCCACAATCCGATTCAGCTGTAGTTACAGCTACCGGTTTCCCTTCGTATACCGTATATTATAACGGACAATACACTACAAAAAGAAAAGCCAAGCTGGCAAAAGATATTGCAAACGGTGTTATGTTTTGGGAAAAATGGCAGGACGCACAAGATGGTAACTCTTTACTGAAAGCAGCATGTGATACTGTGGGGAGAGCTTATTGAGGTTTCTTTAACCCAGCAAATCGAACATACAGGTCAACTGGTCAGAATAAATTGCACATTAGAAATGCCTTTGCACATTTATAGTGTTTAATTTTTGGTTACAAATCAACCAGTGATAAAGTATTCGAAAAAATAATTTAAGATAAGGGCTCGTTCAGTATTTTCCACAAACTATCTTTCAATTCTGCCAACCCTTTATTGGTAACAGATGAAATAAATAAATGGGGAACATTTTCGGGTAGCTCATTTGCAATGGCTGCTTTTAATTCATCATCCAGCATATCACTTTTACTAATGGCGATAATGAATTGTTTATCTAATAATTCTGGATTATATTTTTCTAATTCATTGACCAGTATATCAAATTCTTTTTTATGATCATCACTATCTGCCGGTATCAGAAATAATAAAACAGAGTTTCTTTCAATATGTCGGAGAAATCGATGACCAAGTCCTTTACCTTCAGCAGCACCTTCGATAATACCTGGTAAGTCAGCAATACAAAAACTTTTTCCATCTCTGTATTCTACCATTCCAAGGTTTGGAGTGATAGTAGTAAATGCATAGTTGGCTATTTTGGGTTTTGCAGCCGTAACAACAGATAGCAGCGTTGATTTGCCGGCATTAGGGAAGCCTACCAAGCCTACATCAGCTAGTATTTTTAATTCCAACACTTTCCAACCTTCAATACCAGGTAAACCGGGTTGTGCATATTCTGGTGCCTGATTGGTAGGTGTTGCAAAATTGGCATTACCCAAACCGCCTTTACCTCCCGGAATCCAAACAACTTCCTGTCCATCTTCCATTATCTCCACTTCCTGTAAACCTGTTTCTTCATCTCTGGCAATAGTGCCAAGCGGTACTTCTATGATGATATCTTTTCCATTCCTTCCATGACAATTATTAGCACCACCTTTTTCTCCGTCTTCGGCCAATACATTTTTATAGTATCTAAGATGCAGTAATGTCCATAGATTACTATTGCCCTTTAAAACAATATGAGCACCCCGGCCTCCGTCACCACCATCAGGACCACCTAAAGCGGTTAACTTATTACGCATAAAATGTTTGTTGCCAGCACCGCCATGCCCACTGCGACAAAAAATCCGTATCTGATCAACAAAATTAGTTTTCTCCAATGTTGTATTTTTACTAGTGACAGCCTCCTCTATTATATCGGTGGCTGAATGCAAATATACCTTAACATACTTCAATCTTTATTAAATGAAATATCTGGCTCTGCTTTTAGTTATTCCTTTTTTATCTGCTACAGAATGCGGTAAAAAGAAAAATGAAACGAAAACTGAGGACACAAAAACAGAAGTAGTAGATTCAAATTCCAATGTCTTACCGAAATGCGTTCAAAAAATAATAGACGAAGGTAAAAAAGAAACACCTTCTACTGCACCAATACAAGTGGATGAATATCTTTTTAAAGGGAAGAAAGTATACTTATTTACAGCACCCTGTTGCGACTTTTATAATGAAGTGTACGATGAAAACTGTAAGAAAATATGTGCTCCTACCGGTGGCTTTACCGGCGCTGGTGATGGGAAATGCACCGAATTTTTTAAAGAGGCTAAACTTGTAAAAAACATCTGGAAAGGAAAAACAGAATAAAAAGAAAAGTCCTGATTAATTTTCAGGACTTTTCTTTTTTATGAATAGACCATATTTATTGAACTAATACTTTTTTACTGAATACTATTTTTTTAAGCTGATCAATCACTTTTACCAAATAAAAACCTTTTGCAGTTGTATTATCCAATTTTATAGATTGGATTTGTTTTATACTGCCAAGGTTTACTACTTGTTGTGAAATATTTCTACCCGTTACATCAGTAACCTGAATTGTATACTGGCCTGTTTCCACATCATTAAATTGAACTGCAAACTGATTGTTTGTTACAGGATTAGGGAAAACACTAATTTTATTGTTATCATCAATTGGGATACTGCTAATTAACTCTACTGTTTTTGAAGCAGGTCGATTAGCAGTAGCTAACAAATTTCCATTTGCTAAATCAGACGTTTGCCAGATAGTTCCTTCAATTAAATAAGGTGTAGCAACTAACGATTTATGATCAATTGTATAAAATGATTTAGCCGAAGTAGCACTTCCTACAATGATTTTATTAGCTGCATTAATAGCTGCACCGTTAACAGTAAATTCTGTCGGTAAACCCGAAATAACACCAAGATGTGTTGCAACTTTTGTTTCAGTGTTTATTTTAAAAACATAATTACGGGCAGAAAAAACATAAAGATTGCCTTCGTCATCCGCAATTATATCTCCACCAAAGCTGCTGCAAGAGTTGTGAATTGAAATATTTTTATTTTCCTGATCATCAACGATGGTACCCAGGTCGGTTATTTCCAGTTTTTTCCCGGTTGAAAAACGAATCAATTGAGTAGCATCATTTGTCATTGCATATCCATACCCGTCAGAGGCGATTACCATACGAGTAACTATATTACCCTGATCGGAAGATTTTTGAGGTTTTCCAGTAAAAGCTTTATCTGTTACATAAAAAACTTTCATTGTTTTTAGATCAATATATCGGAGCTGATCAATAAACATTGGAGTATAATATAACCGGTCATTTCGCTTATCATAAGCCAAGGCTGCAACACCAGTTGCAAAGGCTGCATTGATTGAACTGCCAAAACGGGCATCATTTAATGGCTTTTCAAATTGTTTTCTAGTAGAAGCATCATACGCTAATAATGAAGCATCAGTTCCGTTTAATAGCACATCACTATAAGCGCCGGTTTGCAAATCGATTTTCCGAAGATAACTCCAATTTGCACCTTGTTGCTGCGCATCAGTAACTGCATAAGCAAAACGGTCAGCCTTTTGTGAATATGAAAAGTTGGTCAGAAGTAAAGTGCCCGATAAAAAAAATAAAGTAAGTAGATGTTTTTTCATAAACTATTTTTTAAGGTTTTGTAATGGCTAAATTTTATAAGATTAAATTACAACATTTTTTATAGAGCCTGAATTAATTTTTATAGGCGGCATAAAAGTTTTTTTTCAAATCAGGAATTCTTTTTCCATGATTTGTAATTCTCTTGAGATTTTTTTGAATTTTGTAATTTCTTGTTCTTAAGTGGTTTACAAACTTTCCAGTTAGCAAACATGTTTTTTGGAAGTTGTTGATACAGTTTTGTTCCTTCTGTTTTCCAGGCAATCATCTCATCAGTTACTTCTTTAACTATTTTACCGGGATTGCCAACGATAAGACTTCGGGAAGGAATTTTCTCTCCTTCTTTAATAAAAGTTAATGCTCCAACGATACTTTCATCGCCCAGATTTACATTATCCATAATAACGGCATTCATACCTACTAAACAATTTTTTCCAATTGAAGCCCCATGTATAATTGCACCGTGGCCGATATGTGCTCCTTCTTTTAATAAAACCGTAACTCCGGGAAACATATGAATAGTACAATTCTCTTGAACATTGCATCCATCTTCAATAATGATCTGACCCCAATCGCCTCGCAGAGCAGCGCCGGGTCCGATGTAACAATCTTTACCAATAATCACATTGCCAGTAACTGCAGCTTGCGGATGAACAAATGAAGATGGATGAACAACTGGTTTTATGCCATTGAATTTGTAAAACATAACAGCATTATTATTATTTGAATGATAATTGATTATTCGGTAATCAATGATTTATCTGTTCTATAGCAAAGCCCTTTGAATTGAGCTATTACATGTTCTTTTTGATTGGTAATAGTAATATGATACAATCCTGTTGATTTTCCATTATGTATTTCTTTCGCTTCAGCAATTAAAATATCAGCAACATGTACGGGTTTTATAAAATTGATTGATGTGTCTAATGCAACAGATAATACATTTCTATTATTACAAGCAAAAGCAAATGCACTATCAGCTAATGAAAAAGCAATGCCACCATGAACAATGCCAAAACCATTAATCATTTCATTTCTTACCGTCATTTTAATTTTGCTGTATCCTTCTTTTATTTCCAGCACTTCTATTCCGAGCCATTGACTGAATAAGTCATGCTCCATCATATGGCTAACTACTTTTTGTGCTTTTTTATCTTTTTCTGAAAACATTTGTATAACAGGATTTATTCACCTTTAAAAACGGGTGGTCTTTTCTCTAAAAAAGCCAGAACACCCTCTTTAAAATCTTTGGTAGCGGCAGCCCATTGCTGCAGCTTGTCTTCATTTTGTAATTGTTCATAAATAGTATGTGTACTTGACCATTGTAGAGCTTTTTTTGTAAAAGCTAATCCCATTGTAGGTAATGACGCCAGTTTTTGAGCAATCATCTGGGCTGTTTCTGCTAGTTGGTCATCATCAACACATTTATAAAGCATTCCCATTTTGTCGGCTTCTTCGGCAGTAATCTTATCACCCAACATCATTAATGCACTTGCTTTTTGCCAACCAACTAAACGGGGTAAGAAAAAAGTGCCGCCACTATCAGGTATTAAACCAATTTTTGAAAAGGCTTGAATGAAAGAAGCAGATTTACCTGCAATGATAACATCGCAACATAAAGGAATATTAGCACCTGCCCCGGCTGCAACACCATTAATGACAGCCAGTACGGGCTTTTTTAATTCTCTGATGCGGGTGATTATTGGGTTATAATGTTCACTAAGTATTCGTTGCATACCCGGCCCGTTGGGATCTACAACTTCAGCAAGATCTTCTCCGGCTGAAAAAGCTTTACCGGCTCCTGTTATTATTACACAACGAATTGATTTATCATCTTTGCACAAATCCAGTTTTTCCTGCATCAATAAGGCCATCTCTCTGTTGAACGAGTTAAGCTTTTCAGGACGATTAAGTGTGATAGTAGCTATGGCGTCTTTTATTTCAAAAAGGATCGATGACATAATTTAAAGTTTAATACGAAGGTAATTAATCTCAATGCTTAATGACATTTGAAATAATCAAACGGTTCTTTACATTCGTCACATTGATATAATGACTTACACGCTGTGCTGCCAAATTCACTGATCCGATGTGTATGATATGAGTTACAAAGAGGACATTGAATTGCTTCTTCCTTTTGAAACAAATCAGTTTTACAAACCTGTTGTTTTGAATTTGGTGGGGCGATCCCGTATTCTTTTAATTTTATTTTACCTGCTTCACTCATCCAGTCGGTAGACCATGCAGGAGCTAGTACAGAAGTAACTTTTATATTTTTATAACCATTTTCCAATAATGCTAACCGGATATTCATTGTTATCATATCCATTGCCGGGCAGCCGGAATATGTTGGAGTAATTATAATCTCAATTTGTTCTTCATTGATTTTTACATCTCTTACTATGCCAAGATCAATAATAGTAAGTACTGGAACTTCGGGGTCTGTAACAGTTTCAAGAATGCGCCAAATTTTTTTTTCTTCTATCGTTGATGGTGTTACCATTCTGCTGCGGGGTATGTTCTTTGCATATATTGCAATTCTGTTAGAATAAAACCAAGCTGTTCAGTATGTTTTCCGTCTTTTCCTCCTGTTTGCATAAATGCATTCGCTGGAATTGATAAAGTGGCTTCATTAAAAATAGTAGTTACTTTTTGCAACCAATCATTTTTAAGCGTAGTAACATCAACAATGGTCTCATAATTTGCCGGTTCAAACATTTCGCCGGTATATCTCCATAATTGATCAACTGCATTTGTTATTCTGTCATGGCTTTCTTCTGTGCCATCACCCAAACGAATTACCCATTCACTACTCCACCGAACATGATAAGCTGTTTCTTTTATAGATTTGGCGGCAATTGCAGCAAGCTGATCGTTTTTACAATTTTGTAATTGTTCAAATAATAAATATTGAAACTGACTAAAAAGATATTGACGAAGAATGGTTTGCGCCCAATCTCCATTAGCCTGTTCAACTAATAAAAGGTTCTTGAATTCTCGTTCTTTTCTTAAATATGCCAACGAGTCTTCAGTGGCATTATCTCCAATTAATACTGCAGCATATTGATAAAAGTTTCTTGATTGTCCTAATAAATCGAGTGAAATATTGGTGATAGCAATATCCTGTTCTAATACAGGTCCATGGCCACACCATTCTGCATTTCTCTGAGCAAGAATCAGTGTCGTATCTGCAAGATGTAAAGTATAATCAATAATAATACTATTCATAACTTCTCCCCTTCAGGGGTTGGGGGTTTACATATGGTTAACTTCATCCGGCAATTGATAAAAAGTAGGATGACGATATATTTTATCAATAGCCGGCTCATACAATTCGCCAGCGTTTTCAGGATTAGATGCTGTAATGTATTTGCTTTCTACTACCCAAATACTTACACCTTCCATTCTACGGGTATACACATCTCTTGCATTTTCTATTGCCATTTGTGCATCGGCAGCATGAAGACTACCGGCATGCTTATGATCAAGTCCTTGTTTACTACGGATGAAAACCTCCCATAGTGGCCATGTAGACGAATCATCTTTTGTCTGATAAGTACTACCGCCCCCCTTTTCTTCAGGAATATCTCCGTAATAATATTTTTTAATAAATGAATTATTCATAAATAATTATTTAAGCTGCTTTCGTTTTCAATTTTCTTTTTTCTGCGAATGCCATCGCAGCTTCCCTTACCCATTGTCCTTCCTCATGTGCTTTTCTTCTTGCTGCCAATCGCTGTTTATTACAAGGCCCATTACCTTTAACTACATTCCAGAACTCATTCCAATCTATTTCGCCAAAATCATACTGTTTTGTTAGAACATTCCATTTCAAATCTGGGTCAGGCAATGTCATTCCTAACACTTTGATTTGTTCTGCAATCATATCAACAAAATTCTGGCGAAGTTCATCGTTTGTTTTTCTTTTGATCTTCCACTTCATGCTTTGATCGCTGTTGGTACTTTCGCTATCCCTTGGACCAAACATCATCAAAGAGGGCCACCACCAACGATTAATTGCATCCTGACACATTGCTTTTTGTTCATCAGTTCCTTTACTTAATACTAACAAAGATTCAAACCCCTGCCGTTGATGGAAGCTTTCTTCTTTGCAAATTCTCACCATTGCTCTTGCATAAGGTCCATAAGAAGTTCTGCAAAGCATTACCTGGTTTAAAATCGCAGCACCATCCACCAACCATCCGATGGCTCCCATATCTGCCCATGTTAAGGAAGGATAATTAAATATGGAAGAGTATTTTGCTTTTCCACTGTGTAGGTCATTGATCATTTCATCACGACTCGTTCCCAGTGTTTCTGCTGCAGAATATAAATACAGACCATGTCCGGCTTCATCCTGTACTTTAGCAATCAGTATTGCTTTTCTTTTTAAAGAAGGTGCTCTCGATATCCAATTACCTTCAGGCAACATGCCAACAATTTCGCTGTGGGCATGCTGGCTTATTTGGCGGATATTAGTTTTTCGATAGGCATCCGGCATCCAATCTTTCGGTTCAATTTTAGTTTCAGCATCAATTTTTTCCTGAAATATTTTTTCGAAATCCTGTATGTTCATCACTATTCGTTTAGATTACAAATTTACTAAAAACTAACGCCTGTTTGTGCAAATTGTTCGGTAAAAAACTCAATAAACAGAAGGGCAATTGTATCGATGATTTATTTCACATCAAAATCCACCACCACTTTTTCTGTTTTTGGATGAGATTGGCAAGTAAGAATGTAGCCTTGTTCCACTTCTTCATCTTCCAAACCCCAATGCACATCCATGCTTACCTCACCTTCGAGCAGTTTGGCTTTGCAGGTACAGCAAACTCCTCCCTTACAGGCAAAGGGTAAATCGGCACCTTCTTTTAATGCAGCATCAAGTATAGAAATATCACTTGTTAATGACAGATTGAAATCAAAGGAGCGACCGTCAAGCTTGACAGTAATCATACTTTTCGGTCCAATATTTTCTGTGGACTTTGTACTATGGGCGTTTGACTTCTTTTGTCCCGGGGTTGTAAATAATTCAAAATGAATTTTCTTTTTATCAATACCATTCTCCTCCAAGAAATCTTTTACACAAAAGATCATTTCTTCCGGCCCGCAGATAAATGTTTCATCAATCGAGTTGTAATCGATAAGTTTTGATAACTCGTTTAGTTTATCTACATTAATTTTTCCGAAATTCAATGTAGCATCAGTCCTCTCTCTGCTTAGTATATTGATGAAGTTAAACCGTTGAAGAAATTTATTTTTTAATCCTTCCAGCTCTTCAAAAAATATAATCGAGCTACGGCTTTTGTTTCCATAGACTAATGTAAACGAACTATCGGGTTCTGTAAGTAGCGTAGTTTTTATGATTGATATAACTGGTGTTATGCCACTACCAGCAGCAAATGCCAGATAGTTTTTTTTATTCCCTTTTTTTAAATCCACATAAAATTTGCCGACAGGCTGCATTACATCAAGCTGATCTCCTTTTTTCAAACTCGTATTAGCGAATGTTGAAAACAGGCCTCCTTCTACTTTTTTAATAGCAACTTTCCACTCATTTTCAAAAGGGGAACTACACAATGAATAAGTTCTCCGAATCTCTTCATCATTAATTACCGTTCGCATGGTTAAACTTTGCCCTTGTTTAAAATTGAAATCCTTTTTTAGTTCTTCCGGGATTTCAAAAACAACAGACACACAATCTTCTGTTTCTTTATTGATTTCTTTAATCGTCAGTGAGTGAAAGTGAATAGACATAATCTCAATTCTTTTTTATTCCATTGATCAGCAGATTTACCATATTATCTTCTATCTCTTGCGGTGTTATTTTCTCTACACTTCGATGCCAGAATTCAAGACCTCGAATAGATGATAAAATGGTAAGTACTACAACATACGGGGCGATCCCTTTAACTTCTTTTTGTTGGTAGCCTTCGGCAACTATTTGTTCCAGTTTTACAACATACTGATGTCGTTGAATATTGAAATTTGTTAAATAGGGTTCTGTAAGATGCATCCACTCATTAATCATGACAGTATAATCATCACAACGGTTGATCATCATTTGTACATGAAAACGGATAAGTGATTCTAATTTTTTAATACTACTTAGTTTGCTTTGCTCCAATTCTTCTAAATGTACATTGCAGTCATTTGCCATTCTGAAAATAATCTCCTGTAAAATCTCTGCTTTTGATTGAATATGATTATACAAACTAGCTGCTTCTATACCAACCATTTCAGCAAGATCTCGCATAGATGTTGCTGAAAAGCCTTTTTCTCTGAACATGGCAGACGCCCTGAGCAGGATAAAATCTTTTTTTGATGCTTTTTTTCGTTGCACTGTGGCCATACTCAAAGATACTAATCTGTTGGTTAGTTAATAAGCCAGAATTTATATAATCTCAATTATAATGAATGTAACAAATCAATGGTTTTTCACATAAATAAAATTCATGTAGGTTTGCGGCCGTAACCAGATTGAAATTTTCAATCTTTTAACTTAAAATACTTAAATATTAATATGTCATTAATAACTGTTGGTACAATGGCTTTTGACGCTATTGAAACACCATTTGGAAAAACAAATAAAATTGTAGGTGGTTCTGCTACTTATGTAGCGTATGCAGCCAGTCATTTTGTAAAACCTGTTCAACAAATTTCAATTGTTGGTTTTGATTTCCCACAAGAAGAAATGGATGAAATGAGAAAACGAGGTGTGCAACTGGATGGTGTTGAAATTGTTGCAGATAAAAAGTCATTTTTTTGGAGTGGTCGTTATCATGAAGATATGAATACACGGGACACATTAATTACAGATTTGAATGTGTTGGCAGATTTTGATCCGAAAGTACCTGATGGATATCAAGGATCTGAATTTTTAATGTTAGGCAATCTTGTTCCAAAAATACAGCTCAATGTAATTCAGGAATTAACAAAGCGTCCAAAACTGATTGTAATGGACACTATGAATTTTTGGATGGAATCTGCAATGGGGGATTTGAAAATTGTATTGAAATATGTGGATATGCTGATGGTGAATGATGCTGAAGCAAGGCAATTATCCGGTCAGTTTTCATTGGTGAAAGCGGCAAAAACTATCATGGAAATGGGGCCTAAATTCCTGATTATTAAAAAAGGTGAGCATGGTGCTTTATTATTTCATGGTGACGAAGTGTTTTTTGCGCCGGCATTACCACTAGAAGAAGTATTTGATCCTACTGGTGCCGGTGATACATTTGCTGGCGGCTTTATGGGGCATCTTGCTGCTACTAACGATATTTCTTTTGATAATATGAAAAGAGCTATCATCGTTGGATCAGCAATGGCAAGCTTTTGTGTAGAAAAGTTTGGCCCTACCAGATTAAAAGAAATAAATAAAGAAGATATTGAATTCAGGATTCAGCAGTTTAAGGATCTGGTGAGTTTTGATATTGAACTTATATAATCTATAGCACTAACGTAATAAAAAAGCTTCTCGTTTAAAGAAGCTTTTTTATTATTCAAATCAAATATTTATTGCTACAATTTCCTTGCAAGCACAAGCACATTCTTAAACTTCTCTTTCTTCCCTTGTAGATTAAAGATTTCAGTAAAAATGATATAACTACCAATCGGTAATTTATTTCCTTTATCATCCAGTCCATCCCAATTCCAATAGCCTTTCAAACCTAGTGTTCCATTACGAACAAGATTTCGGATAGGTCTTCCTGCCGCATCAAAAATGGTAATATTAGCTATATAACCTGGTTCTGTTACTTCATATTGCACAGTTGCTATATCATCTCTTCCATCATTATCAGGCGAGAAAACTTTAGGTACTACTTCTATTCTTGCATTAATAGGATTGATCAATTTATATTGAGAATTCTTGTAAGTGGGTGTTCCATATCCTGCCGTAGAAGCCGCACTATGCCAGTTGCCGGGATCTTGAGATATACCATTCGGGTCTATCCGTTCCAATGCTACACCATTTTCATCTTCTATTAATTTAAAATGCCAGTTCTTATTATAATTCACTTCATCTACTACATTTCCTTGTTGATTTAATAAAATAGAGAATCCCTTATCATCTGGCATAGATGGTAATGAAGATTGAACCAGTAGCCAATCCTGATTTTTTACTAAATATTCTCTATTTAAACTTGAAGCATCTTCTGTTATTACAATATAATCTTCAGGAAATATAAGCCATGATATATTTGTTAAAGGTTTAATACTACTAATTACATTACTGCTATTTCTGTTTGCAATAAATAATTTAGACGCATCAAAGATTTTAGTGCTCCTATTATAAAATTCAGTGAAATCAAAAGCATTACTTCTTGGATTAAACAATATTTCATTGACAATCAGATCAAGCTGAATAGCATCTTCTGGTAATCCTGCTTTGGCTTTATTGTCGCTTCCTATCATATTCCCTTTACAGTCTGTTACATTACTCACCGTGAGTGTATACACAGTACGAGGTTGCATAACTGTATTCAGTGTTAATTGCACTTCATTAAATAAAGGGCTCAATGTTCTAGCTCCGGTAATTGTAATACCATTGCTGAATGTATAATTTGTAAAAGTTGCACCATTCAAACTATCAACAGGTTCACTGAAAACAGCAACAATGGTTGTTGAATTAACCGTATAAACTCTTTTTAATAAAGGAAGAGACTGGTCATTATTCGCAGCATCTATTGAGTTTTTCTTTCCTGGTGTTCCACCAGCATTATTTATACTGGCCCGCCAGTTATTACTACCCGTACATGGATTTTTTGTATCAATCATTTCCAGTGTCCAGCCGCCATCTTTTTTTAATTCATTTTGGTACCAGTTTATATCATAACGCAACGCATGGATAATTCTTCCTGATGCATCGCTTATGGATAACTGGTCGCCATCATTATCTAGCGATGGAAAACTGGTTACTGAAATAGCGGTTCCCAATGCTGACATAGCTGCCAAACCACTACCGGTACAAACAATTACAAAACTATCAGGCAGCAATACAAAATTTGGCAAAGCGCCACTAGTACTTGTTGCATCACTCAGTTTCCAGCCTTGCAGATTGATCGGGAAAGAGCTTGTATTTTTTAATTCTATCCATTCAATATTTGGTAAACCGACTTGTGGAGTTGGATCAGCCATTAGTTCATCGATAACAATATCGTAACGTTGTGAGGTATAAAAACTAAATGTACCAGATTTATTTACAATAGCATTGCCCGACAAATCCTGTACTCCATTAATTGTAATTGTATTACTGATACCATTTGGAAAACTATTGGTAAAACTGAGATGCACTAGTGCATTATTTAGTACATCTCTAACTGCTGTGGATGGATTCCCAATACCATTATTAACACTATAGTTTGTAAGTGTTTGACTTGTGACAAGACTAACTGGTTCATTAAACAAAACATCTAACGAAGTGGGTGAAGTAGCAGTTAATGTTTGTATAGCTGGTGGCGTTACATCCGGAACATATGGTTTTACTTCAAAGTCATCAAAGAAATGGCGTTGAAAAAAACTAGCAGTACTTTGCCGTACCCATATTCCAAAGAAAGTTGAAGTAGTAAATGTTGCATCGGTTACAACCCCTTCGCTGGAGTAGTTATTCCCTGTTCCTGTCAGATCTCTTAATAAATTCCATTGATTGGCGGCATCACGAATCACTTTTATTTTCATCACATTATTACTGGAGTTTAATGTTCCGTCTAATCCATCAATAATAATGGTGCTGGTGCCATTTGCATTTTTTCTGTATAATGATATTTCATCAGCTGTATTCCCAATACGAACAAAATAACCCGTCACAGAAGATTGTGTAACATCACTTGCTGAAGCAGTAAGATAAAAGTCGATATAATTTGTTGATGAAGGATTGAAAGTGATTTGGCACCAGAATTCCCACTGTGCTGTTGTGGCTAAAGTGTTTGCTGTAGAAAGGTAAAAATTGCTATTGGCAACAGTATTATTACTTTGTAGTTGTAAAAAAGGATTTACTGTCCAGTCAGCTACGTTTCCCGTCCAAACTGGATTTGCTGTAAAATTTCCATCAACAAAATTTTCAATAAACTGGCTTTTAGCAATGCCGGCAAATAATAAACCAGAGAGCAAGAAGAAGAAATATATCTTTTTTCTCATATGCTAATCTATAATTCTATTACATCGAATTAACGGACAGTTAAAATACAACTATTTAGAGTTAATACGAACAGTTGTTGTAAATACCAGGAGATTTTGGAAGCAATTTTTTTTGTCATTATCTTCGACCGAAATGATACTTATTAAACATACAAAGCGCTTCAAGAAACATTCCTGATGGAAGGTTTGCAACGTTATGTGTGTATTAACATAAAAGATCAGCAGGCCTTCCATTATGGGAGGCTTTTTAATAACTAATAAAAAATAATAAATGAAAGTTGCAGTTGTAGGTGCTACAGGATTAGTAGGCACTAAAATGTTACAGGTATTGGCGGAAAGAAATTTTCCGGTAACAGAATTAATTCCAGTGGCATCAGAAAGATCGGTAGGAACAGAAATAGCATTTAAAGAAAAAAAATATAAAGTTATTGGAATGGCGGAAGCAATAGTTGCTAAACCTGCTGTAGCTCTTTTTTCTGCAGGTGGTACTACATCGATGGAGTGGGCGCCAAAATTTGCAGCAGCTGGCATTGTAGTCATTGATAACAGTAGTGCCTGGAGAATGGATCCTGCAAAAAAATTAGTAGTGCCTGAAGTAAATGCTAATGTGTTAACAAAAGAAGATCTTATTATCGCCAACCCTAATTGCTCTACTATTCAAATGGTTGTTGCTTTGCAGCCCTTACATAAAAAATATAAAATCAAAAGAGTGATAGTGAGTACTTACCAGAGTGTAACAGGCACTGGAAAAAAAGCCGTTGATCAGCTGTTCAATGAAAGAAAGGAGGTAAAAGGTGATATGGCATATAAGTATCCAATCGACTTAAATGTAATTCCTCAAATCGATGTGTTCCTTGATAATGGTTACACAAAAGAAGAAATGAAAATGGTGAAAGAGACCTGTAAAATCATGCAGGATGATTCAATTAAAGTAACGGCTACAACAGTTCGCATACCTGTAATTGGCGGTCATAGCGAAAGTATTAATGTTGAGTTTGAAAATGAGTTTGACCTTGGTGAAGTAACTGCTTTACTAGCGGCTTCAGATGGTATCGTTGTACAGAATGATGATGCTGCTCAGCTTTACCCGATGCCTTTATGGGCACATGAAAAAGATGAAGTGTTTGTAGGGCGACTTCGCAGAGATGAAACACAAGCAAAGACATTAAATATGTGGGTCGTATCAGATAATCTGAGAAAAGGTGCTGCTACTAATGCAATACAAATAGCAGAATATATGTTGAAAGAAAATTTATTATAAGTGTAAGAATTGGGTGATACAAGTTTTATTGTATCACCCAATTAATTAATATCTCCAGGAAGTCACATCTGCATTTGCAGGTTTTCTTTTCTTTACTTCCTCTGCCCATTTTTTAATAAACATTTGATTGTAACGTAACCTGCTAATATGATTAGGTTGTGAATGATCGCCGTTCCAGCAATGTTCTGCTCTGTCGCCATAATCAACTTCACAATTACAAACCGGATTTTCTAATTTTTTGATCATATCCTCAGCAGTGTAAACCGCATTATTCAAATAGTAATTGTCCATGTCGCCAACATAAATATGAATTTTGCCAGCCAGCTTATTGCCAATTTTAGACCAGTCCCGTTTAATGATATGTGCCAGATCGTAATTTTCTTTCCAGTAGGCTGCAACTTTTTTATTAATCTCTCCTGTATATTTATCAAAAATTCGTTCTGGATAGCCGTCTTTTCCAACCGGTGAATACACCGCTTCCCAAATATCAAATTGTTCTCCGCTTCTGCTTTTTGTACCCAATGCCAATTCTCTTTGGTTCATGTCTTTAACCATACTGCTCACATGGCCTAAATAGTCTCGATGTCCCGGATTCAATGTTTTCTTAAATGCCCCTTCTTTGTAATATGCGTTCTGATCTTTATAAATATTAACTGTAGTATAATGATTGAAATCTATCGGATCTGGACAAGCAGAATAGCAACCATTATATTCATCAGGATAAAAAACCTGAGCTGCCAACACTTCCCAGCCACCAGTGCTGCCACCATACATAAATCTTGCCCAGCCTTCACCAATTCCTCTAAAGCGTTTTTCAATTTCAGGAATTAGCTCATAAGTGATCGCATCTCCATAAGGGCCAAGGTTAGCAGAGTTTACGGCATAAGAATCATCATAAAAAGGGTTAGCATGTTGAATTTCTATTGCAATTACTCTTGGAAAATCAGGACCAGTCCATTGCTTGTAAAAGTCATATGCTTCCTGTTGTACAATTTTATTATAACCTATAAGGTTAAAGCGACTATTAGTGTCTGGCACTAATTTCTCATCTGGCGGAGTTGTTCTCCAGCCGCCAAAGTCATCAGGAAAGTGACCATGGAAAATGGCAAGTGGGTATTTTACATCCGGATGTGTGTCCCATCCTTCAGGTAATAAGATATGTGCTCCAAGAAACATGGGTCGACCCCAGAATGCTGTAAGTAACTTACTTTGTATTTTAATATGCTTTATATATTTACTATCCTTTGGCTCTTCGATTGGGGGGATTACTTTGGTAAGTGTAATATGATTTGTTTTTTTATTAGCAGGATTAAAATTTAGTTTTAATGGAGCGGAAAATAAATTTCCTGGTGCAAGATTCCAATGCTGTCCTTCGCCTCTATCCATTGGAAGCTTGAGTACATGGCCGTCTTTTCTTTTAAATGTCTCATATAAATGAAATACAACCTGTACGGTATATGCATCAGCCTTAATATCATTTATTTTTTCTACCGGATATCCAAAAACAGAATTGTTGATTATTTTAATTGTACCTGGTTCCCAGTTTTCGATATCAACTCCAAATATTTGTTGACTTGCTACGCCATCGGATATTTGAAATCTAGGTTCACCAGTATGTTTTTTTGAAAGAAGAATAAGCAATCTTCCGTCTAGCTTTTTTTTACTTAAACTATCAGGAAGCAATACAGAAAAACTTTGGGAAATGCCAACTGTACCAATGAATAAAGCCAATAAGGTTGAGTAGAGTGCTTTCATTTAATATATTTTGGAATTAATCAGGAAAGTGATCTGTTTATGAATTCAATAAATGGTTGGAGGCTTGCAAATGCATCTGCAGTATTTTTTACCAGATCTTTTGCTGTCAGGTCTTTACTGCTAATTTTGACCATAGCAATATAACTTTTTAAACGTAAGTAATCGGCGGCCGGATTATCAGGTTGGTAACCTTTTGGTACCCGAGTCAAAAGCAATGAGTCGTTCCGGTCAAGATCACCATATACTGTTTTAAACTTTTTGGCATTAATTACTTTTTTAAACTCAGCAAAGTTGTAATCAATTTCTTGTCTTACTTTTTTTAACTCATCGGGCATTGGCATATAGATGCCGCCGCCAGCAAAACTTTCTTCTGGGTCAAAATGAAAATAATAGCCTGCAGCACCCATTGCTTTCCTTCCATCTTTATTAATACTTGCACCGAAATTAGATTTATAAGGGGTTTTGTCTTTTGAAAAACGGATATCTCTGTTAATACGAAATATGCAGTCTTTCGCAATAAGATGTTTTATTGAAAGATCTTTCTTTCCGTGTTGATTAATGACAGCTTGTATAAATTGTAGAAAATCAGTTTTTGCAGCTTCATAAGCTTTTCTGTTCTGATCAAACCAGGGCTTATTGTTATTCTTTTTTAAATCTTTTAAAAATTTTACTGTCGACTGTTGAAGCATGATAATTATTTCCGAAAATATAAGAAAAATTTTCGTTTATTGTCTTTCCTCCGTAAGTGAATAATTGATCTAAACACCAATTTAAAATTCAGGGCTTCTAAATTCTACCCCAATTTTCTCCACTTTTTATCCGGTACATTGTCATTTCACTAACACCATACTCTTCAGCTAATTTTTTAATAGTAATTTTTCGATTTTTACTGGAAAGAATCTTCTTAATTTTTTTAACCTGAGTCGCTGTTAGTTTTAATCCTTCTGTACGATTGGCTTGTTTTATTTTGTATGCAATTTTTGCAGGACTTCCTTGTTGATGATCTATCATTTGCTCAAGGGTTGCCCAACGTAGATTTTTTAAACTGTTATCGAGTTTTTTGTGATTACGATGAATAACATACTTGTGTTTTGGTGTAGGCTTCTTTAAAAAAAGCTTTGCCATTTCCCGATGGATATATAATGTGCCTTTATTATTTGGACGATGAAGATTTAAGGTACGATAACCTGTCGTTAATGATCCGCTTAAAAGCTTTCCATCTTCCAGTACATTTTTTTTATAGCTAGCTATCCTTCCTTTGTTAGAAACTGCATAGCGATTACGTAGTTGTTTCCATCCAGGAAACAATAATGGCGTCCACGATTCACCTGTTACTTTTTTTATCATAATGACTTGATTTTAGATGGGGACAGATCGCAGAGTATAACGCCGGTACTTTAAGGTTATCTGAGCTATTGTTAATGGTATATACTAAGTTAGAAAAATTAATACAAGAAAAAAATTATTATTTTTTGCCAATTATTTTCAGAAAATCATCTTCTGTAAGAATTTTCACTGTATTTATCTTTTTAGCCTTCTCAAGTTTGCTTCCGGCATTTTCACCAACTACCAGATAATTAAGTTTCGTACTTACTCCAGTAAGTATCTGAGCGCCGTTTGCTTCGGCCATAGCTTCTGCTTCACTTCTTTTTAGGGTTGGCATAGTTCCAGTAAAAAGAAATGTCTGACCTGAAAGATTACCGTCACTAACACTCTCTTTTTTAGCATTATATAGCTGTAACCCGATCTTTTCCAACTGTTGTAACATGTCGATATTACTGACGTTGCTAAAAAAATGAAAAACACTCCCAGCTACTTTTGGACCGATATCTTCAAGAAGTTGCAGATCTTCCAGTGATTTATTTTTTAAATCGAGAAGATGATGAATAGATCGGGCCAATGTTTTAGCAGTCGTTTCTCCAACAAATCGAATGCCTAAGGCATATAAAAGACGGTGAAGCGGTTGGGTTTTTGATTGCTCAATAGCGACTTGCAAGTTTTCTATCGACTTCTGACCAAACCCTTCCCTTCCGATCAGCTTATTAAAATCGAGATTATATATACCCGGAATATCATTTAGTAAACCAAGTTCATAAAATTTTCGAACATTGGCATCTCCAAATCCACGGATGTCCATCGCATCTTTACTTACAAAATGAATCATACGTTCTACAACTTGTGCCGGGCATTCTATATTGATACATCGCCAAACAGCTTCTTCCGCTTCTTTAAATAATTTGCTCTTGCAAACAGGGCATTCTTTTGGAAATTCGATGTTTGTTTCTTTTCCTGTTCTTATGTCTGTAAGTGGTTTTACAATTTGAGGAATTACATCGCCAGCCCTTTCAATTAATACAGCGTCGCCAATTCTAAGATCCTTTTCAATAATATAATCTTCATTGTGGATGGATATACTACTAACTGTTACACCACCTATTGCCACTGGATCTAGTTTTGCCACCGGTGTAACTGCACCAGTTCTTCCTACCTGATATTCTACCGCTATAAGTTTAGTGGTGGCCTGCCTGGCTTTAAATTTATAAGCAATAGCCCATCTTGGATGATGGGAAGTCATTCCCAGTTTATCCTGAAGTTCAATACTGTTTACTTTAATTACCATCCCATCTATCTCATATGGTAATCTATCTCTTTCGACTTCAAAGTGAATACAATACTGAATCACATCTTCAATGCCTTTAAAGACTTTTTTTTCTTTTTCTGGACTTCGAAAACCTAAGTCCCATAGTAACTGTAAAGTATTGGAGTGTGTAGTTAATTGTTCAGGTAAAGGTTTGTCTTTATATAAAGAAAAATAACTTACATGGTATGTAAATGCTTCTAGATTTCTCTTTGCTACTTCTGTTGGGTCTTTTATACGCAATGAACCTGCAGCGGCATTTCTTGGGTTAGCTAATGGAGCATAACCCTCTTCTATTATTTGTTCATTATACTTTGCAAAATTCTTTTTGTTGATCAAGACTTCACCTCTTATTTCAATTTGTTGAATACCATACGCTGAAAATTTGGCTGACAATGGAAGTGAATGGATTTGTTTGATATTTTGTGTTACTTCATCTCCCTCTACTCCATCCCCTCTGGTTGCGCCACGTACCAACAGATCATTTTCATAGATTACTGAAATACTGCCGCCATCAAATTTTGGTTCTACACAGTATTCAATTTTCGATAAACCGGATAACTCTCTTGCTTTTCGGTCAAAGTCTATAAGATCATCACTATTATATGAGTTGTCAAGCGATAACATCGGTACAAGATGCTGTGCTGGTGGAAAATCTTTGGTTAGTCCTTTCGCTACCCTTTGTGTCGGCGAATCGGGTGTGATGAGTGTTGGTTGAGCTGATTCAATTTTTTGTAATAATTTAAAAAGTTGATCGTACTCAAAATCCGAAATCAAAGGATCATTTAAAATATAATATCTGTTTTCATGAAAACGGAGTACTTCTCTCAGTTGTTCAATTTCCTCTTTTTCAAATGAAGTATCCTGTTCTTTTTTAATAAACGCATTTGTTGACTTTTGCAGACTTTGAATTTTGTCTTTTGAATACATGGTATTGATTGTTGATTGTAAAGTTATGTGTCTTACTATTAAAGTTCAATGTCATTCAGTAGAAATTTCTTATTCATTATCTTCGAAATAATTAATCTGGTGCATGAAGTTTTAGGTTTCAAAAGCAAAAGAATAACAGATGGGAAAAGAATATATTTTAAAAACTGCAGCAAGTGAGAAAATCAGTAGGTTGGCCTATTTTAATATTGCAATTTCCGTGGATTGCGTCATTTTTGGCTATGAAGGAAAAGATTTAAAAGTATTATTAATAAAATCTGATTTTAAAGAATTTGAAAATTTAAATTCATTACTTGGAGATCTGGTAAAGCCTCAAGAAGATCTTGAAGCAGCCTCTTACAGAGTTTTAAAAGAGAGAACCGGCCTCGATGATGTATACCTTGAGCAAGTTCAGACTTTTGGTAATATCAGCAGACATCCTTCAGGAAGAGTTATTACAATTGCTTATTATTCTCTTATCGATATTAAAAGTCATAAGTTAAAACTTAATCATAATGAATTGCAATGGCATTCTGTAAAAGGGATAAAAAAACTGGCGTTTGACCACAAACTTATTCTCGACATTTGTCTTAATCGGTTACGACAACAAGTAATGGAGTCGCCGGTTGTCTGTCATCTCCTTCCGGAAAAATTTTCTTTAAGAGAATTACAGGAACTTTACGAAGCGATACTTGGCGTAGAGTTAGACAGACGGAATTTTAGAAAAAAAATCTCTCTTAAAGAATGGCTGATAGATATAAATGAAATTGAAACAGATGTTCCACACCGCCCGGGTAAATTGTTTTCTTTAAAACAAAATTTTAAAAGAAAGATTCCGATACCAACTTATAAAAACTAAGTATCAGGATTTGATATTTTAAAAATAAAACCGCCTCAGTCCTTAAATTAATTACGGAAGAGACGGTTTTTGTTGCCCCGATGTAAGAAATTGGTGTACAGATGCTATAATGCATGGAGATAAACAGTAAGTTTTCTCAAATTCTTTTTTTCAAAATATATAATTACAGGTCTCCATTACAGACCTTTCTATAACAAGCAAGTTTAAACTTCTAATTAAAAATATTTAGGAAACATCTTTCTGGTGGTCGATAATAAATTGAATCAGCTCTTCCAGTGTTATATCAATCCTTGTTAAAGCATCAGCAATATCCTCCCGGCTTACTTGTGCAGCGAATGCTTTTTCTTTTAATCGTTTTTTTACTCCTCTTACTTCCATGCCTTCATATTTTTCAGGCCGAAGTAAACTGTAAGCATGTACCAGACCGCTTAGCTCATCAATGGCATAGATCATTTTATCCATCTTACTTTCTGGCTCCACACCAAATACTTTGGGTCCATGCGAGGCAATACAACGGATTACTTCCGGATCCATATTTCTTTTTTCCAATTCCTCTACGATTATTCTGCAATGGCCCTCAGGATATTTTTCCCAATCAGCATCATGTAATAAGCCTGCAAGTTCCCATTTCAATGCTATTTGTTCATCAGCGTTTTCTTTTTTAATGGCCCATGCTTTCATATTCGCCGCCACTTGTTTCATATGCAGGCGAAGTTTTTCATTCGGTACCCATTCATTTAATAAAGCATGTGCTTCATCTAAAGTCATCAGGTTGCCTGCATTTTTTGGATCACCAAACGTAGTTCGATTTAGAAAACGATTCGACATGTTTTTATTTTATGGGATAAAAGTAAGATGGAATATCTATAATCAGGTATTTCGCAATTAAATCGATGCTTCGGTTTCTTCATTGTAAATTTGCAGCAATATAAAAGGATGGACGAACAAATAATTCATAAAGGGAAAATTTCATACGTTAATTACGAAAAGCATTTTGCTACCATTGATTATTCCTATAACAATAAGCACAAGTCTGTTAATTGCAAAACAGATGCACCGGATAGTGGTAAAAAACCACAGCATTACCGTTTAGGTGATGAAGTAAGTTTTCAAATGAAGTTATCTGATAGGGGAGATAAAATGACGGCCTACAATGTAAAATACCGTCACAATGAAGCGATAAACTTATTGATACAACGAGCAGCGATTGAGAACCGTTTTTCAGGGTACCTCAAAAAAATCGACGACGAGTATTTTATAAAAGAATGGGAGAGTTATATTTTATTTCCACTGCAACTATCTCCATGGGAAGTACCACCAGCATCCACTGCAGAAAATGTAGCCATTAGTTTTAGCCTTGTTAATCTGGATAAACCCAACGCCATCAAGGCAGAGTTATTTTCACATTTTTATATTCCTGAATACAAAAAAGCAGAACTGCATTTTGAAAAACAGTTTGATATTAATGCTGTGGTGTCAAAAATAACACCGTATGGAGTTTATCTGGACCTGTTTGGTGATAAAGTACAAGCAAAGCTCAACCTTTCTCACGAAGAAAAGGAAACAATAAAAGAAGGCGACATCTTAAAAGTACAGATTACCTTTCTCACTCCTAACAAGCTAGTTGTAAAAAAAATCTCCTGATCAACCACCTCAAAACTTTTCTCAGTGGACCTTCGTGTTTGAGTAGATATCCGTCGCAGACCATCACTGATTGAAACTGCAACTGACCTGTAAATTCAGTTCATTAACCGAAATGAATCAGGTAAAAACAATGCATTTTATAATTTGCATACAAAAGCGATAACATGTCTTTAAAAATTACGGGCAAACTCCCGTCGGGTAAGCATTTAGAAAAACTAAAACAATCTCCTAATTATAAGGATGGTGCCTTTCAGAATTTATCATACACACCCACAAAGCCGGAAGATATTTCCTATTTTAAAATGACGAAGGAGTTTTTCAAAAAACATCCTGAAGTAAAACCCCCAACTAAACTACCTTTTGTAAAAACTGATCTCAATAGTATAACGGACTATGAACCGGTACTCATTTGGTTTGGTCATTCCTCTTATTTGATTCGGATTGAGAAGAAGAATATTTTAGTAGATCCTGTTTTCAGTGGCAATGCTGCTCCCTTGTCGTTTATGATAAAAGCATTTCCCGGAGCAGATGAATACAAAGCAGAAGATATACCTCCTATTGACTATCTTATTCTTACACATGATCATTACGATCATCTTGACTATAAAACCATAAGAAAGTTACACCACAAAGTTGGCCATATCTATTGTTCACTCGGCATCAGTTCACATCTTATTTACTGGGGAGTTGATGAACAAAAGATCACTGAAATGGATTGGTGGCAGGCAGAACAATTGAATGATGATATGTTATTGACTGCTGCACCGGCCCGGCATTTTTCTGGCCGTGGTGTAAAAAGAGCTCAAACATTATGGTCTTCCTTTATATTAAAAACGAATAAGCATAACTTATATATTGGTGGGGATTCTGGTTACGATACACATTTTAAAATGATCGGAGAAAAATACGGCCCATTTGATCTTGCTATTCTCGAAGCAGGACAGTTCAACACTATGTGGCCGCTTATACATATGATGCCGGAAGAAACTGTGCAAGCTGCTGTTGATTTAAAAGCAAAAGCATTATTTGCAGTTCATTGGGGCAAGTTTGCATTGGCCATGCATCCCTGGAGCGAACCTATCAACCGTGTGGTGGCAGCAGCTGAAACCCTTAATATGAAATTATATACGCCGTTATTAGGCGAACCATTGTTGATTGATGATCCAGTTAGGCCCAAAAAATGGTGGTTAATATGACCTATGATTTTTTTACGTCAAAAATATTATTGATTATCAACTAATTACAAAGGTGCTATAAAAAAATAGCTTCTTTAATATTAGGTTTGAATTTGCCCCACACTTACCTTTGCACTCCAAATTTAAAAACGACCTGCCGGGATAGCGGAGGTCACTAAAACAAAAGACAAAATGAGCAAATTACATTTCACAACCAAACATGCGAACGAGGCTACCGTTCAACGCAACTGGTATGTTGTAGACGGTACTAATCAAACCGTAGGCCGTATGTGTGCTAAAATTGCTGCGATACTTCGTGGTAAGAACAAAGCATACTATACGCCACACGTTGACACAGGAGATTATATCATTGTGATCAACTGCGAAAAAGTAGTTTTAACAGGTGACAAATTAGACCAAAAAATTTATGACCACTTTACAGGATATCCTGGTGGACGTAAAGAAGAAGTTGCCAGAAACCTAATCAAGCGCAGACCAGAAGTAGTTATTGAAAGAGCCGTAAAAGGAATGTTGCCTAAGAATCGTTTAGGACGCAAAATGTACAAGAAATTATTTGTGTACGTTGGTGATAAACATCCTCATACAGCACAATCTCCAAAGGAATTAAATTTTAATTTAAAAAACGCCCAAACTAGTAAATAATGGAAAAACAAATAAACGGAATTGGTCGTCGTAAAGCTGCTGTAACCAGAGTATTCGTTACAAAAGGTACGGGTAACATTACCATAAACGACAAAGATTATAAAACTTATTTCCCATTGGTTTATTTACAAAACCAGGTAGAACGTCCGCTTAAAACAGTTGATGTTGCTGATAAGTTTGATGTAAAAATTAATGCAACCGGTGGTGGCGTTAAAGGACAGGCTGAAGCAGCTATGTTGGGTATCTCCAGAGTATTGTTAGAGATCAACCCTGAGTTTCGTCCGGCATTAAAAGCAGCAGGTCTGTTGAAAAGAGATCCAAGATCTGTTGAACGTAAGAAATTCGGTCATAAGAAAGCAAGAAAAAGCTTCCAGTTCTCTAAACGTTAATCGCAGCAAACAATTTTTAAAAACGATCATTTATATACAATGGAAAATAATACATCCTTACAACAGCAACTTCTTGAAGCAGGTGTTCATTTCGGTCACCTGAAGAAGAAGTGGAATCCCAAGATGTTACCTTACATCTTTGCTGAAAAGAAAGGTATACACATCATTGACCTTAACAAAACTGTTGAGTGCCTGCAGGAAACTGCTGCTGCATTAAAGCAAATTGCCCGCAGTGGTAAGAAGATCTTGTTTGTGGGTACAAAAAAGCAGGCGAAGGACATCGTTATGGAGTCTGCAAAAAAAGTAAACATGCCTTTCGTAACTGAGCGTTGGTTAGGTGGTATGTTAACCAACTTCAACACGGTTCGTAAAAGTGTAAAGAAAATGCAGAGCATTGAAAAAATGCTTGGCGACGGTTCATTTGATAGCGTAACTAAAAAGGAGCGTTTAACATTGAGTCGTGATAGAGAAAAAATGGAAAAAGTATTAGGTGGTATTGCTCAGTTGGGCCGTGTACCTGCTGCTTTGTTCATCATCGATATTGGTCATGAGCATATTGCATTGGCAGAATCAAAGCGTTTAGGCGTTCAAACTTTTGGCGTGGTTGATACAAACTGCGATCCTAATAAAGTTGACTTCGCTATTCCTGCAAACGATGATGCTACCAAATCAATTGCAATCATCGTTAACTATATCACAGCTGCTATTGCAGAAGGTCTTGCAGAAAGACAAGCTGCAAAAGATGATGATGTGGAAGAAGTAGGAGATGATGAAAAAGAAAAAAGAGCAGCAAGGCTTGAGGCTGAAGCACAAGCTGAAGGTGGACGTACAGGTGGACGTAGCCGTGGTGCTGGTGGTGCAGGCGGTGGACAAAGACGTCGTTCTACCGGAGCAGCTGGCGGAAGCAGAGGCCCGGGTGGTGGAAGAAGATAATATACAGTTTACAGAACTGTGTTATTATTAATTTTTAATTCTTAATTATTAATTACAATGAGTACAGCAACTATAAGTGCACAAGACATAAACAAACTTCGCCAGGCAACTGGTGCAGGTATGATGGACTGCCGTAAGGCGTTAACGGAAACAAATGGTGATTTTGAAGCGGCCATTGATTGGTTACGTAAGCAAGGTCAGAAAGTAGCAGCAAAAAGAAGTGACCGTGAAGCAAAAGAAGGTGTGGTTATAGCACAAACAACAGCCGATAACAAAACAGGTATCGTTGTATGTGTAAGCTGCGAAACAGATTTCGTTTCTAAAAATGCTGATTTCGTTGCCTTTGGTCAGACTATTGCTGATGCAGCTATTGCCAACAATGTAAAAACATTGGAAGAATTAATGAATACCAAAGCTGGCGATACTACTGTTGCAGAATTGGTAAATGATAAATTGGCAACAATTGGTGAAAAAATCGGAGTTACTAAATTTGAAAGAATTGATGCTTCATTTGTAGCATCATATATTCATGGTGCCTACCGTATTGGTGTTTTGGTAGGAATGGATAAAGAAGCAGCTGATGCTGGTAAAGATGTTGCCATGCAGATTGCAGCGTTGAACCCGGTAGCGGTAGATGCAGCTTCTGTTTCTGCCGAAGTAATTGCCCGTGAGAAA
Source organism: Chitinophagaceae bacterium (assembly GCA_024643655.1). Taxonomy (GTDB): domain Bacteria; phylum Bacteroidota; class Bacteroidia; order Chitinophagales; family Chitinophagaceae; genus JJ008. The sequence goes on from JAHEMM010000010.1 coordinate 32,029, forward strand.
GATATCATTCTTGAATTGATGAAGCAGGATCCTAAGATGGCTGGTAAGCCAGACGAAATGCTTGCTAAAATTGTAGAAGGCAAAATGGGGGCTTTCTTTAAAGAGCAGACATTAACAGCTCAGTCTTTTGTAAAAGATGGCAGCAAAACAGTTGCTGATTTTCTAAAAGAAAGTGGCGATGTGAAAGTGACTGAGTTTAAGCGAGTGGCATTAGGATAATAATGAAATCAATTATAATTTAAAAACTGGTCAACAAATGACCAGTTTTTTTATAAACTTTTTTTACATTTATTATTATAATGGAGAATTGCATTAGGTATATATGCAATTGTTTTTTTAGCTTACAAAAAGTAAAAAGTTGAGTTAAAGTAAAAAGAGCACAAAGTGCTCTTTTTACTTTAATAATTACATTAAATATGAAATTGAATAGTCCTCTTTTTAGAAGCTATACAACTTGTATATTCAGCTTTATAATTAATTTTTCTTTTCTACTTTCTTTTCAGCTTCTTTCTTAGCAGCACTTTTAGTAACTGGTCTGCTTTTACCAAAAGAACCTTTGAAACGTTTGCCTTTGGCAGTTTTTTTATCACCTCTTCCCATAATTATTAATTTTTATTTTTATAAATCTTTACTTTTAAGAAAACTTCTCCGCTTCAACTGGGAAGGAGTTTTAATAAGTTATTGTACGCTTTTAAAGTTTTCCGGCAAGTTCTTTGCCTGCTTTAAATTTTGCAACTTTTCTGGCTTTAATTTTTATTACTTCACCAGTTTGTGGATTACGACCGTTACGAGCAACTCTTTTTGATACTGAAAAAGTACCGAAGCCTACAAGTGTTACCTTGCCGCCACCTTTTAATGTTTTAGTAACTGCTTCTATAAAAGAATCTAATGTAGCATTAGCTTGTGTTTTAGTAATACCTGCATCTTCGGCAAGCTTAACGATTAATTCTCCTTTGTTCATGTGTTATTAATTTTTTATTGTTTTGTAACAGGCGACAAATTTAGAAGGTTTTTCATTGCCATAAAATATTATTATTAAAAAATGAGAAAATAATATTCTCTCGAAGCCGCACCGGACAAGGTTTTTGGATGAAAGCACACGATTATTCATTGATAAAATTTCAATTGAATTGCTTAAAAGCCTGTTTATAAAGGGGTTTGGCCCAGGCATTTGAAAGACGTAGATAATTGTATTATTAAAATAGAGCTCAGTTATTTTGCAATAAGAAAATAAAATTATTTTTTTTGAGCAGTTCAATCTACAATTTCCATAATTGAGCGGAATGCAATAAACTTATTTCCCCACTTATCAAGGCCTTTTTGTCTAAGATTATCTGAAAATTTAGCAATATATCGATTGTAGAAAGACTTACTTTCTGCATGATACTGTACCGCAAAAGTTGGCCCTTCGGTATCATCAATTTCGAGCAATCGAAGCACAGTAGCATGTGTAAAACAGCCGGTAGCAATTACTTCAGGAATATGTTCATTTTTTAGCCAATCTATCCATTTTTTTGCAATGGAATGATCAACTTTTATGGTTACGTTGTAAATCATCATACGTTTAAATTTTTATATCAACATATACAGGACAGTGATCACTATGTTTAATATCTGGAAAAATTTCAGCATCTTTTAAACTTTTTTTCATTGCTTCGGTAGTGCATATATAATCTATTCTCCAACCTTTGTTATTCAATCGAACAGTTGGGAATCGCTGACTCCACCAGCTATAACGATGTGGTTCCGGGTGAAAATGGCGAAAAGTATCTATCCACTCATTCCCTAGAAATTTGGTCATCCATTCTCTTTCTTCAGGCAGAAAACCAGATGATTTTTTATTTCCTTTCGGATCATGAATATCAATTTCCTGATGTGCAATATTGTAATCACCACAGAGTATAAGCTTTGGCGTTTTTTTTCTTAGTTTATTTAGGTACTTATTCATCTCATTCAACCATTCATATTTAAATGTTTGCCTTAAATCTCCACTGGTTCCCGATGGGAAATAAGCATTGATTAATCTTACATCTTTAAAATCTAATTGAATGACTCTTCCTTCGTCATCACTTTCTTTATGCCCTGTTCCATAATGTACATTGTCGGGCTTTATTTTTGTAAATACAGCCACACCGCTATACCCTTTTTTTTGTGCACTGTACCAATAATGGTGATATCCTAATTCTTCAAGTTTTGCCACATCTACATCGCCTTGCGTTGCTTTTGTTTCTTGTAAACAAATCACATCTGCAGGATTTGTTTTAAGCCAATCAATAAATCCCTTTTTAATGGCTGCTCTGATTCCATTTACATTATAACTTATAATCCGCATGATATAATTGTTTAAATTGGCAGCAATTTACATTATAGTATGGAAGTAAAAACAAAGACAATTATTCCGGCAAAGAAACATGTATATCTTGAAGGTCCTAAAAGTCGTGGATATGAATTAGGTTTTGCATGGAGAGTGTTTAGGCAATTTATTAAAGGGTTCAGAAGTCTTCATTTTACCGGACCATGTATTACAGTATTTGGTTCAGCAAGATTCAAGGAAGATCATCCTCACTATATCAAAGCAAGAGAGGTTGGAAAACGAATTGCCGAGTTGGGATTTACTACAATGACAGGTGGTGGACCAGGTATTATGGAAGCTGCTAACAGAGGTGCTTTTGAAAATAATGGTAATTCTGTTGGTTGTAATATTCTACTTCCTTTTGAACAAGAGGAAAATCCATATGTACAAAAATCAATCACTTTTGAACACTTCTTCGTACGTAAAGTCTTATTAGTAAAATATTCATACGCATTTATAATCATGCCGGGTGGATTTGGTACTATGGATGAACTTTTTGAAACACTTACATTGATACAAACAAAAAGTATTACTCCGTTTCCTGTTGTGTTGATTGGTGTTGATTTTTTTAAGCCCTTATTGGAAAATATTGATTGGATGGCTCAGCATGGTACAATCTCCAAAGAAGACATTGATCTACTCATGATAACAGACGATCTTGATCAGGCAATGGATCATATCAGTGAGTTTGTAAAAGCGCATTATAAAGTAAAGCCCCGTAAACCTTTTTGGTGGCTTCTTGAAAAAAGGTAATTCCGAATTACATAACAACAGGCTTTTCGTTTTGTTACTATTCGAGGCGAAGTAGTATCATTGCAGTTCAATTGTAAATTATGACTGGAATAGATATTCTTGGTTATTCTGCTTGTGCTGTTACTGCACTTACATTTTTGCCTCAGGTACTAAAAACCTGGAAAGAAAAATCCGCAAAAAATGTTTCATTAATGATGTTCATCATCGCATTTGTTAATGAAGTAATGTGGATTGCCTATGGGGTATTAAGAGATGACATGGTAATCATTGTTACCAACGTTATTATGATAATAATGTGTTCCATTATGATTTTATTGAAGTTGAAATACAAAAATATATAATGATCAATACAATCATATTTGATCTTGGAGGTGTATTAATTGACTGGAATCCTGAATATGTTTATGATAAAAATTATTTTGAATCGCAGCAACAGCGAGATTTTTTCTTTCAACATGTTTGTACTTCCGAATGGAATGAAAACCAGGATGCAGGCTATCCTATTGCAAAAGCAACAGCAGAAAAACTTGCTGAATTTCCAGAATGGGAAAAGCCGATTAATGATTTTTATGGAAGATGGATAGAAATGCTGGGAGGTCCAATACAAGGAACCCTTGATACTTTCAAAAGATTAAAGCAGAAAGAAGAATTGAAATTTTATGCGCTTACAAACTGGAGTGCTGAAACTTTTCCAATTGCATTGGAGCGGTTTGATTTTTTGCAATGGTTTGATGGCAGAGTGGTAAGTGGTGAGGAGAAAATGAGAAAACCCTTTCCAGAATTTTATCAATTATTATTGAGTCGATATAATGTAAAGAAAGAAGAAGCTTTATTTATTGATGATAATTTAAGGAATGTGAAAGCAGCGGAAGCATTAGGAGTTAAGAGTATTCATTTTCAAAACCCTGAACAACTAGTTTTAGAATTAATCAAAATCAGACTTTTATAAAATCAGTTATTCCAACACTGGCCTCAACCATCTCTCCATTTCATCCAGACTCATTCCTTTTTTGTTGGCGTAAAGCCCCTGTCCCCGTTGGGGAACTTAGATTAAAGATTTTTTTTGGTTTGATAGTTGGCACAAAGTAGAAATAGTCTAATCCAATAAGAGCATAAATTCTTTCCCCTTCCTTTTGGGAAGGGGCTTTAGCAGAGTTTATCAATATAAAGAATAGTTTGTGGGGTTAGGCATCCAACACTGGCCTCAACCATCTCTCCATTTCATCCAGTCTCATTCCTTTTCTTTCCGCATAATCTTTCAGCTGGTCTTTATCTATTTTCCCTAAACCAAAATAATGACTCTCTGGGTGGGCAAAATACCATCCACAAACAGATGCAGGAGGGTCCATAGCTAAGCTTTCAGTCATACTTATACCTATGTTTTCCGTTACATTCAGTATTTCAAATAATTTTATTTTTTCTGTATGATCCGGACATGCCGGATAGCCGGGGGCAGGACGAATGCCTTTGTATTCCTCTCTTATCAATTGTTCATTTGATAAGGATTCATCTTTTTCATAGCCCCAGTATTCTTTTCTTACTTTTTCATGCAGACATTCTGCAAATGCTTCCACCAAACGATCAGCTAATATTTGAACCAGTATTTTATTGTACTCATCATT
>JAHEMM010000010.1:36856-47499 GCA_024643655.1 Chitinophagaceae bacterium
ACTAAAGTAATGGTGTCTGCATTATTACTGGTAGCTGGCCAAAACCCGATCACACCATCTGCAGTAAACCACTTTTCTGCGATTATTTTCTCTAACAGCTTTTGCGCATCATTCAATAATCGTTTTGCTTCTACTCCAAATATTTTGTCTTCTAATACTTGTGGGTAATGACCAGGCATTTCCCAGGCAATAAAGAAAGGCCCCCAATCGATGTATTCTGCAATAGTTCCAAGATCAAATGATTTTAAAACTTTTACTCCGTCAATTGACGGTTTTGTTGGGTTGTAATTTTTCCAATCGAAATATTCTTTAGTGATCACTGCTTCCTGATAAGGAATCAGGTTTTTCTTTCCTTTAGAGGCAAACTGAATTCTTAAAGCTTCGTACTCTTCTGTAGTTTTCTTTATCAGTATTTCTTTTTCTTTACTTAATAAAGTGCTAACAGCAGTTACACTTCTCGATGCATCCAGGATATGTAATACGCCATTATCATACTGTGGCGCAATTTTAACAGCCGTATGCATTCTCGAAGTAGTGGCACCTCCAATCAATAAAGGTTGTTTCATATTTCGTCGCTTCATTTCATGCGCAACATGCACCATCTCATCAAGCGATGGAGTTATCAAGCCACTTAATCCAATAATATCAGCTTTTTCTTTTTCTGCAGTATCTAATATTTTATCTGCCGGTACCATTACTCCTAAATCAATAATGTCATAGCCATTGCATCCCAATACAACGCCAACAATATTTTTTCCAATATCATGTACATCTCCTTTTACAGTTGCTAATAATACTTTTGGAGCTCCGGCTGCTTCTTCATTCGTAGTTCCTGCTAACAGATGTGCTTGTTTGCGGTCTTCTTTTTCCTGTTCTATAAATGGAGTAAGTACCGCCACACTCTTTTTCATTACCCTGGCACTTTTTACTACCTGCGGTAAAAACATTTTTCCGGCACCAAACAAATCTCCCACTACATTCATGCCATCCATCAAAGGGCCTTCAATAACATCCAATGGTTTTGGATATTGTTGTCTTGCCTCTTCTGTATCTGCGTCAATATAATCTGTAATACCATTGACGAGTGAGTGTTTCAATCGTTCTTCTACAGATGTTTGTCTCCAGCTTTCATCTTTTACAATTTCTTTGCCTTTTGCTTTTACGGTTTCGGCAAAAGCAATCATATTTTCTGTAGCTTCATTATTGTCATTACCTCTGTTAAGAATTACATCTTCACAAAGTTGTTTTAGTTGAGGCTCAATCTCATCATAGACTACTAGCTGTCCGGCATTTACAATCCCCATATCCATCCCAGCTTTGATAGCATAGTATAAAAAAACAGAGTGCATCGCTTCCCGTACATGTTCATTACCCCTGAATGAAAAAGAAAGGTTACTAACGCCCCCACTTATTTTTGTAAGTGGCATTAATTTTTTTATCTCTTTAGTAGCTTCAATAAAATCTACGCCATAGTTATTGTGCTCTTCCAAACCAGTAGCAATTGCGAATATGTTTGGATCGAAAATAATATCCTGCGGATCGTAACCAACTTGTTCGGTTAGTATTTTATATGCTCTGTGACAAATTTCTACTTTTCTCTCTTTTGTATCCGCCTGTCCTTTTTCATCAAAAGCCATTACAATTACTGAAGCTCCATAGCTCTGGCAAATGATGGCTTGTTCGATAAACTTTTCTTCGCCCTCCTTCATGGAGATAGAATTAACGATACATTTCCCTTGTACACATTTTAAACCCGCTTCAATAATCTCAAACTTTGAGCTATCGATCATGATCGGAATTTTTGCAATATCCGGCTCACTTTGTACAAGATTTAAAAAAGTAGTCATTGCTAAAACACCATCCAGCAAAGCATCATCCATATTTACATCAAGTATCTGAGCCCCGTTTTCAACTTGCTGACGAGCTACACTTAATGCTTCTTCGTATTTATTTTCTTTGATAAGCCGGGCAAACTTTTTTGAGCCGGTAACGTTAGTTCTTTCACCAACATTAATAAAGTTTGTTTCAGGACGAACAATAAGTGGTTCTAGGCCAGCAAGCCTGAGATAAGGCTTGATTACAACGGTGTCTTGCATCTATGAATTCTTTTTTACAAATAGATTTTTAAGCATCGTAAAATTGTTTACGATTAAAATAGTTATGGCAAGAATTAATAAAAAGTTTCCAGACGTCATACAAGTTCTTTTTCAACAACAGGAAGTTGTCTTGGTTTAATATTTTTCACTTCTTCAGCAATGTGTTTGATATGATCCGGAGTAGTTCCGCAGCAACCTCCAACAATATTCACAAATCCTTCTTTGGCCCAATCCTCAAGAAAATGAGCTGTTTCTTCCGGCTTTTCATCATACTCTCCCATTGCATTTGGTAAGCCTGCATTTGGATAAGCAGAAACATAACAACCTGCAATTTGTGATAACTCTTCGATGTAAGGCCGCATTTCTTTTGCTCCCAATGCGCAATTCAATCCAATACTTATAGGTTTAGCATGCATGATAGATGTATAGAATGCTTCTACAGTTTGTCCGCTTAATGTTCTGCCAGATGCATCTGTTATCGTTCCACTGATCATAATTGGCAAAGACACTTTTTTTGTATCTCTAAAATATTTTTTAATGGCAAAAATGGCAGCTTTAGCATTTAATGTGTCGAAAATGGTTTCAATCAATAAAAGATCTACACCACCATCTACCAGTCCTTTTACCTGATCATAATAGGCTGCTACTACTTCATCAAAAGTAACTGCTCTGTATCCTGGGTTGTTTACATCTGGCGAAAGCGATAGTGTTTTGTTTAACGGACCAATCGCTCCTGCCACCCAAGGCCCCCTCCAACCTCCCTCTACCGGGGAGGCTTTCTGAGATTCAGTAAATTCAATAATTGCATTCCTTGCACATCTTGCCGCAGCCACATTTAACTCATAGGCCAATGATTGCATTTCATAATCTGCCATTGCAATAGAAGTGCTACTGAACGTATTGGTTTCAATAATATCTGCACCAGCATCTAAATATTCTTTATGAATAGCGGTAATTATTTCTGGCCGGGTAATGTTTAATAAATCATTATTGCCCTTAACATCCAAATGCCAATCTTTAAACCTTTCGCCACGGTAATCTGCTTCATTTAGTTGGTGTCGCTGAATCATTGTTCCCATAGCCCCATCAATGATAAGAATACGTTCATTCAAACATTCCTGAATTGTTTTCATACAAAAACTTGTTTGTGAACTATAAACGTGGGGAAACTAATAGTGAGAGTTTCGTACGTTTATTAGTTCTGTTTGGAGCAGGCCGAACAATAAACAAATCCGCCTGTAATAAGCAGCAAAACTACAATATAAATATTGAAGAAACAAGCCTGTTAGGATTATCGGCTGGTTACATAGTTTTCAACTGGGAGACGGTTCTGGAGGCTTCTTGCCAGCGTCATTTCATCGGCGTATTCCAACTCTCCTCCGAATGCTATGCCTCGGGCAATCGTAGTAATACGAATTGAAGATAGTTCCAATTTTTTTTGAATATAATAGATAGTTGTATCGCCTTGTATATTGGGATTTAAGGCAAATATGATCTCTTCGGTTGCCTCTTTTTTTACCCGAGCAATTAATGCATCGATAGTTAGTTGATCAGGCCCGATACCATCTAATGGCGAAATGACACCACCAAGAATATGATAAGTACCATTGAATTGTTGTGTACTTTCTATTGCAATTACATCACGGATACTTTCTACTACACAAATCACTTCTTGCTTTCTAATTGAATTTGAACAAATGGAACAGATATCAGCATCGGCTACATTAAAACATCGATGACAAAATCTGATCTCACTGCGCATTTTTGCTATGACCTCACTAAAATTGCCTACTTCTTTTGAGTCTTGTTTTAATAAATGTAGAACCAAACGCAAAGCTGTCTTTTTACCAATACCCGGTAATTTGGCAAATTCATTTACCGCATTTTCAAGAAGTGATGAAGAGAATTGCATTGAACGAAGATAAGCTAAGAGTTTAAAAAAAAGGTAAGAGAGAAGTTGGAATTAAGTTTTCAAATGAGATAGTTCTTCTTTTTCTTTTATTAATAATTCGTCTATAATATTATTTCAAATTCATTTTGCCAGGCTGCTTTTACAGAAATTTTTCTATCAATTGGTTTTGTTAATTCTGGCTGAAGATGCTTATTGAAAAAATCACCCGGATCCCAAATGCCGTTTTTATTAGAATCGTATAAAATCCTTAACTCATATTCACCAGGTAAAAACATTTCTTGCGAAAAATCAATCGAAGTCATTGGGAATGATTTGAAAAGCTGACTATTTTGTAAAATCTGTAATACAGGATTTTTTGAAAGTTCAAGATTGCGGAGCTTTATTTTTAGTGAACCGTAATCAGTTGCTCCTTTTGTAGTAAAATTTAATGTGTCGTCTTTCAATAGTTTTTTCCCTAATGAATCTTCTGCAAATGATTTATTTAGTATAATATGGTACTGTGTATTTTGTTTCCATTGGTGAAGAAGAGAGATTTTTGTATTACTGCTGTCTATTAAAAATCTGAAAGTGCTGGCCGGCGTGTATGTAGAATCGGTAAAAAGTTTTAAGCCCTCAACGTCAAAGAATTTTAAGGGGTCATTAAAAATAAAGTAAAAATCACTTAAGAGATCTTGTTGGCCCCCTATTAGATTTGTTTGATATTTGAGTCGTTTGTCTGCTTCTGTCCCTGAAGGCTTTGCTACTCTTGCCGGATTGTTTGCAGGCAATGCTTCCGCTGTCTTAGCAGTATACGCATTTAATATGATGGGTTCTGTTTTTTCATTAATAACAACCGGCTTATCAGCAAATGCAAATAAAGATTTGTCAGAGGTATAACGTTTGGTATTATTATCATCTTTCAAAGCATATAAGTAGAAAGTTTTACGTGGAAGATTTTTAAAATGAAAATTTCCTTTGCTATCAAGTTTTGTAAAATAACGGGGTCGTTCTTTTATAACAGCAGAGTCATCTGAATTTGTATGAAGCATGACAATTAAAGTGGTATCAATTTTCCCTGTTTCTGCCAATAAAACATTTCCCTTCAACTCTAACGAATCAATAAAATTGCCAGTAGAAAAAGTGTACGTAAAATTTTTATACGGATTTCCTTCAGTAAAATCCTTGATCGCATTTCCAAAATTGATCGTATAGGTAGTATTTGCTTCTAATGAATCTTTTAGTTTTACCGATACTGTTTTAAGTTTATACTCAACATATGGGTTAACAGATGGAGTTGGAGAGAAGATCAGGTTTTCACTAATATTCTGTACTTCGATGAATTCGTCGAACGTAAAAGTTATTTTATTCCCAGTAAAATTTAATGTGGAGTCGGCCGGCGATACTTTTTCCAGTACGGGTGGAAGCGAATCTCTTGGACCTCCTTGTGGCGGAATAATATTCGCACAACCCGGACTACTAATCAAGCTGATTGCAATGGCCAGAATAATTAATACAGACGATATAAAATATTTGAAACTCATGTAAGATGCAAACTTAATTGGTTTGTAGGGAATGATTTGTTTTTAAAATCTTAATTAATCTTCTTTTTCTATGCTTTCAAGTTCATGTAAAGCAATTGCCATATTATTAGTTTTCACAAAATTGCACCAATGGCAATCTGATTTACCACAGCCGGTATAAAATTCCCTGTTTTGTATCTTCTCCCAGGTGCTGGTTATTTGTTGGGTTACTGTTGTTATATCTGCTGGATTTATTACTATTTTTTCTTTCTTGTAGTTTTTCTTTTTATCCGGTTCAATAAAATCAAATTCTGTACTCACTACTTTCCAGTCCTTTTGTTCGTAATTATCTACCAGTATTTTATAAAAAACAGCTTGCCGCCAATAATCGCCACCATTTGGGTCTTTATCAGAAGGCCCCTTTGTTTTTGGAATTCCTTTATCGGGATCACCGCTTTTATAATCTACTACATTTACCGATTTGCCATCAAACTCCAATTTATCCAATGCGCCACGAATAGGTACATCTTTAATAATTGTTTTTATTCTTCGTTCAATGGCAACTACTTTATTAAAGCTATTAATATACTTTTCATAATAATTACTCAACACTTCGTTGCCGTATTCTAATCTTCTTGCAAATTGTTCTTTGGTAAAGCTTTCTCTGTGACGATTTATATACCATTCAAAATCGGAAATAAATTCCTGTTTGGCTGGGAACAGTTCTTTGCCTCCATCCTGCATTTTGCGAAATAGTTTTTCTAATGCATAATGCACGGCAGAACCGAATTCTGTAGCTTCATTTCTTGGTGAAGGAATTCGGATAAGATTTTTAAAGTAAAACTCAAGCGGACATTTTAGATAATTATTCAATGCAGTTACGTTCATTACAAACTTTTCCAAAATCCTGCTTATATTTTCTTCTTCTATTTTATCGATTTCGGGAGCTTCTGTTTTTTCGAAATGCAATGCAGCAAATTGTGCCAACGATTCCATGTCAATAGCAACAAGCGTTGTTTGTATATCATGTTCATCCTGAATCTCGGCAATAAACATAGATGGTTCTAATTCTTTTCCATCATTCCTGTATTTACTATAGGAGATAAGCAAATGTTGCTCCGCTCTGGTTAATGCTACATAAAATAATCTTCTCAACTCTTCATCATTTGCCGAAGGAGTAAGCGTTGAGAACATTGTATCTGGTAATTTATATCCACCACCTGGCTTTTTCTTCTTTTCCCAAAAAGTAGCATTACAGCCAACAAAGAAAACATATTCAAATTCCAATCCCTTGGAGCCATGTGCAGTCATAAGGTTGACACCTTTATCGCTTCCGCTTACTTCTACTAATGGTAGAGCGATGTCCTCTTTTTCCATTAAGGATATAAGCTTTACAAAATCTGGTAAACCGAGTTTTGGATTGCGATGTGTTTCTTCTTTTACAAAATCGAAAAGTCCGGTCAATACCTGAAGTTGCCAATGCTTATCAGAACTTTGCATTATGTGGCTAAGGATGCCCGTTTCTTGTATAATATTTTCAATTAGATGTTGCAATGTAATATTAGAAACATCAGCAATTAGTTTTTCAATGATGACGGTTGCTTTTTTTAATCCTTCATGCATCGTATTGCTGAACAGATCTTTTGCCGGAGCATTTGCTTTTTCTGTTATAAGCTGGCGAATAGAAGTTTTGGCATCATTGTATCTCTTACCTGCCACTTCCATACTTAACTTTGCAATTTCAATTGGCGGAATGCCAAACCATTCAAAGTGCAGTATTTCAAACAAGATTTCATCACCACTATATGAAATGTCATGTTCTGCATCAAGATATTTTACAATTAGTAATATTTTTTTTGCCAGGGGTAGATCAAGTATATTCAGGTTTCTTTTACTATATACCGGAATAGCTAACTGTTTGAAATACTGCGCCAGTTCTTCGCCATATTTATGTTCTTTATAAATGACACCTATTTTTCCCGGTTGTATTTCTTTTTCTATTAACGCCTGAACTTGATTGGTGATACCAATCATTTCCTGTCGTTGCGATTCATATTCGTTAATAACCGGCTTATGAATTAGATTTTTAATCTGGTCTTTTGAAGAGGTTAGATCCTTACTTAAGCCGGGAATTTTTTTTACTAATCTTTCCTCATTCCTATTGATTACAGATTTTGAAACATCTAGTATTGGTTGCGTAGAACGATAATTATTGGTTAAGACAACTGTTAAAAGGTCTTCTTTATATTGATCAGCAAAATCCTTCATGTTTTCAATATTGGCACCTTGAAAACGATAGATACTCTGATCATCATCACCAACTACAAATACATTGGGCTTATCCCAATAATTAATCAACAGCTCTACTAATTTATTTTGTGTTCCACTGGTATCCTGATATTCATCAACTAAAGTGTACAAATATTTTTCCTGATAATTCGCCAGCAAATTTTTGTTTTCTTCAAATGCTTTAATTACCCAGTTAATCATGTCATCAAAATCATAGCGGTTCATTTTCCGCATCATTTGTTGAAAATGATCAAACTCTCCAACGGCGGCACGGAGTTTTTCCATTCTTTCATTTTCCTCATCAATTTTTGCCTGTTTCAAATCGCCTGCATTAAACTCTTTATATTTTCTTTTATAAATAAATTCATCTCTGTTTGGAAGATCTGCCAGGTATTCATCAATTCTTTCATTAATAAAAGACGGGGTCCATCCTTCTTTTTTCATATTGCTGAAAAGAGATTGGAGGTTATTGATTTCAAAATACACATCGCCTCTGTATCTTTTTAGTGCATGATTTTTGGGAAAAGAGTCAATTAACTCCTTAAACAATTGAATTTTCTCAAGATCTGAAATTGGGTCAAGTATTGTTTTTTCAAACAACGATAAGTTATCCTGAATTATATCATTACAAAAAGCATGGAACGTGTAAAGGTTTACTTTATAAGCTGCAGGTCCGATAAATTGGAGCAGCCTCTTACGCATGGCAACTACACCAGCTTCGGTATAGGTAAGGCAAAGTATATTTTCCGGGTTTGCGTCAGTATCTAATAGAATTTTGCCAATGCGGCTAGCCAGTATTTGTGTTTTACCAGTGCCCGGGCCAGCAATCACCATAATTGGGCCTTCGATGGTATCTACAGCGAGTTGCTGCTTTTTATTCAGCCGCTCATATTCCTCACTGAATTTAATTTCCAATCTTTCTTTGTTAAAAGACATATCTTATCGAACTTTTTAATGTATAAACAGTTATTCAAACGAATTTAAATCAATAATCTCCATGGCAGCTCATTCTATTAAAACAGTACAAAAAATTCCTATTTCTTTAGATGAGGCATGGGCTTTTTTCTCCAATCCGGCTAATTTACAGGCAATTACACCATCTAATATGGGCTTTAAAGTTATTTCCAAACATCATGGTGATGTTATGTATGCTGGGCAGATCATTGAATACACTGTAAAACCCGTTTTGGGGATTCCGTTGTATTGGATGACGGAAATTACACAAGTAAAAGACAAGGAATACTTTATTGATGAACAACGTTTTGGCCCCTATAGTCTCTGGCATCACCAACACCATTTTAAAGCAATAGAAGGCGGTGTAGAAATGACCGATATTATTCATTATAAAAACCCGATGTGGTTTTTAGGGAGAATAGCTAATATATTATTTGTAAAAAAGCAATTACAAGGAATCTTCGATTTCCGGTTTAAAAAAGTAGAAGAAATGTTTGGCAAATGGCCTGTTAATTAGCCTCTATTTACTTTATTATTTCATTATAGAATATAAAAAACCGCCCAGATTATTTCGGGGCGGTTTTTTAATAAATCTGTAGAATTTAATTATTGACCCATTCCACCTTGTCCACCACCACCTTCAGCTCTTTTCTTTTCATCTTCTAAAGCTGATTTACGTTGTCTGGCTGCTTTTACCTGGCTGTTACCAAATCGATAACTGAAATTCAATTTGAATTGAGGCATTTCACCCTGTCCATTGAAATTCATTTTAGCTCCGGCAAATTCAGAATCACCACTCCATTTCATTGTTTGGAAAATATCACTAACTGCCATTCTCAAATTAGCCTTGCCTTTAAATAAAACTTTTTGTAAACCAAGATCTATACTACCCATAGAATTAGTTTTGAAAAATCCTTGCCAAACAGATGGAGATAAAAACAAACCTGTCAATTCTGCTTTCCATCCTTTTCCTAAGTCAGCCGTATTTTGCATATAATATGTTACAGAAAAAACTTGTTGATCCACAATTCTGCCAGCACCTCCAAAATCAGCTTTATAATGAGAATAGTTGGAATTTAAAGCTGCAAAGAAGCTATACCACTTATATTGGAACGGATAACTGATACTCAATGCCACTACATCTTGTGTTGCTAAATTCCGCTTTGTTAAAAACCCTTTTGTTTTGTCAATAGTGTCAGGTATCTGAGCAAAAATATCATTTACATGGCTGAAAGTAAGTTTGGTTGTTAACCTGTATTTGTAAATATTAGTAATATCAACGCTATTAGTGTACTGTGGTCTTAGGTTGGTATTCCCTTTCTGAAAAGTATATTCATTTATTTTGAATTCAAATGGATTCAAATCCTGATATGCCGGACGATCTATGCGACGACTATATGAAATCGTCCATTGCTTCATTGGATTCTTATTAAATGTTACAGCAGCACTTGGAAACAGATCTGTATAATTTCTTTTGAAAGTAGAATCAAATGGTACGAGTACACTTCCTCTATCAGCAAATCCTGTTGAAGTGCCTTTAATAATGGTATTCTCAGCTCTCACTCCTAATTGAAACATCACACCTTTTTTCAATTGCTTATTGTAGTTAATATACAATGCATTGATATTCTCATTGTATTCAAAACGATTACTTTTTAATGTATCCAGTATCTTGTTATTGCCGAATACATCATATCGTTGAAAGTCGTTATCCGTGTTTACAAAACCAATTTTGCCTCCAAATCCTAATCTGCCTCCTTTAAAGTTTTGTTCATAATCTGTTTTTAAGGAAACCAAATCAATTTCTGAAGGAGCAATCATATTATAAATAGCTCTGCTGATCTCGGAGGTTCCGTTAGCTTTGTAATAATAATTTGGCTGAAACTGGTTTGA
>JAHEMM010000010.1:47599-49374 GCA_024643655.1 Chitinophagaceae bacterium
GCATTCCCGGCGGCTTCATACTTTGCAGAAGGATTCGTTATTATTTCTATTGATTCAATCTGGGAAGACTGGGTACTTTTTAAAAAATTTGCGAGATCCTGACCAGACAAAGGAGATGGCTTTCCGTCAACATAAACTTGTACACCATTTTTACCTGCAAGGCTGATATTATCATCTTTATCAACCATTACTCCGGGGCTTTTGCGCAATAATTCCAAAGCATCATTTCCAACTGCATTAATTGTTCCTTCCACATTTAGAATCATCTTATCTGCCTTCACCTCAATAATTGGCTTTTTTGAAGTAACAACTACACCAGTAAGGTCTCCTGAAGGTTTTGAAATGGTTAATTCCGGTACTGTTACTTTAGAACCAGAAAAATCAAAAACAGAGGAATAGGCCTGAATATATCCAACAAAAGAAGTATTTATTAAATATTTTCCAGCGTTAATCCCTGTAAAAGAATAATTTCCGTTTGCACTGGTAGCTGATAATTTAACTACACTTGAATCTTTGGCATTTAATAAAGAAACGGTAGCTTTTTCCAATCCTTTTCCCTTTTCATCTTTAATAATACCGGTTATTTGTTGTGCTTCAACAGCAAAAGACATCATCAATAATCCAGTAAAAATTGCAACTAACTTTCTCATTTTCAATTCACTTTAATTTGAAATGCAAATATATTCATGTGTCATGCTATTGTAAAACGATTACCGACAAATGGTACAAAAACTGCCTCGAACGGCATTAAAACTCCGGCGAAATGTAAAGAAGAAAATAGTCGATAATAAAACAACTTAGCACACTCATTTTGACTTTCATGTATTTCCCTTAGGTTTGCAAGCAAATTGAATAAATATGAATTTTCCAGCCAATTTACGTTACACAAAAGACCATGAATGGGTTAGCATAGAAGGTGATATTGCTACAATAGGAATTACTGAATTTGCGCAAAGTGAATTGGGCGATATTGTTTATGTAGAAGTAGATACCATTGGAAAATCTTTAGCCTCTGGTGATGTATTTGGTACTGTAGAAGCAGTAAAAACAGTTTCAGATTTGTTTTTACCCGTTAGTGGAAGTATAACTGAACTGAATCCTGCTCTTGCCGGAGCTCCAGAACTTGTAAATACAGATCCATACGGCGAAGGCTGGATGGTAAAAATGAAAGTAAATAATCCTGCAGATGTAGAGGCTCTAATGGATGCTGCAGCTTATGAAGCTGTAGTTGCCTAAATTACCTTAACAGGGTTATACTCTTAATGATTCTTTTTTTAAATAAATAACCACTGTTTTAGTTTCGCTAAAAGATTTCCTTGAAAAAAGACTTCCTCTTTTTTATTCCAGCATTAATTTGGCTAGTTATATCTACTATATTACTTACCCTTCCGGGCTCTTCTTTTCCAAAAGAAGATTGGCTAAGTAAAATATGGTTTGATAAGTGGGTACATATCGGCATGTTTGCAATGATGACTTTTCTTTGGAGCTGGGCATTTCATAAGTCTGATAAAACTCAACCGGTAAAGTCTTTTGTTGTGGTTGCCATTTTTTCTTTGATTTATGGTATTGGGATGGAATACGTTCAAAAGTATTTTATAGTAAACAGAGCTTTTGATATTGGCGATATTGTAGCAGATGCAGTTGGTAGCTTGATCGGATTTTTATTTGTAATGAAAAGGTACCTAAAAAAATAGACCCCTGTAGAAACAGGGGTCGCAACCAAAACTAACTGCTTATGAGAAAATTAAATGTCTTTATATTGAGTTTATCAATTT
>JAHEMM010000010.1:49474-50868 GCA_024643655.1 Chitinophagaceae bacterium
AAAGAGCTAACAAAACTTAATATTTTATCAATATCGAAATTTCATGCCAAAAAGCTCTTAATTAGACGTAGAAGTTGAAGATTTGCCTGCAAAAAATTGCAGATTTTTTATTTCATAAAACCTTTTATTAAATCCATTAAACCGCCACCATTCCCACTAACTTCCTGAGCCTGATTTTTTTGTGCACCCTGTGTAACTGTAGAAATAAGATCTCCAATATTGAAACCACCGCTACTATTGCCGCCGCCAGTGAACTGGTTAAGCAATCCCTGAAAATCAAACCCATTTGATGATGATTCTTTTGTGGCAACATTACCACCTGTTAATGAGCCTATTAAGTCATTAAAATCAAATGCATCATTTTCCGGATCATTACTTGTGGTTTTGCTAATAAGGTCACTTAAAACATTTGGTATCAAATTGCTAGATACATTGGCAGCAGAAGAAGGAGACATGCTAAACTTGCTAACTAATTTTTTTGTGAAGTAGCCAATCATCATCGTAACAATTGGGTTTTTTAGCAAACCGCCAATACCACCGCCTGAACTATTATTAGAAGTATTGCCGCCACCTTTAAAAAGATCTAAAATATTCTCAAATCCTCCACCTGCCATTAAGTTTTGGAATCCGCTACCAATGGTTTTGGTAGCTTCTGCAAGTATACTCTCATTTTGCTCATTGGGGATTTCAGGGTTTTTAATCACTGTATCAGTTCCAAATTGTTTTACCAGATTAAATAGTTGATCTAACATAAAAATTGTTGTTTAATTAAACCTGTAATAAGGTTTGTATGACGTAATAGATATTCGTTTAAAGTTAGTTTTTTCGACCTAAATGAAACTATGTTTTCGATTAAACTATGTTTTAGAGAATCGAATCTACTATTAAGATTGCTTGGTAAGCTTTTCGGCATTCTCAGCAAATTGTAAAGCCTCCAGTAATTCAGATATTTCTCCATTAAGTACAGCATCCAGATTATAAAGGGTAAGTCCGATACGATGATCAGTTACACGGCCTTGAGGGAAGTTATAGGTTCTTATTTTGGCACTTCTGTCACCAGTACTTACCAGGCTTTTTCTGTGCCGGGAAATCTCTTCCTCATGTTTTCTCACTTTTTCTTCAAATAATTTTGTGCGAAGCATCCCCATCGCTTTTTCTCTGTTACCTAATTGCGATCTTTCCGTCTGGCAAACTACTACTACGCCAGTTGGTATATGCGTCAACAATACTTTTGATTCAACTTTATTTACATTTTGACCACCTGCTCCGCCACTTCGTGCTGTCTCCATTTTTACATCGGCAGGATTTAATTCAAAATCCACTTCTTCTGCTTCCGGCATTACTGCAACTGTTGCGGCAGATGTATGTACTCTACCTTGTGTTTCAGTATCAGG
>JAHEMM010000155.1 GCA_024643655.1 Chitinophagaceae bacterium
AAATCTGATAACAGCGGATAATTGGGAAAGAGATACATGAAAGTAAAACCCATGTCGCTAAAGATGTATAGAAAACCCAATAAGATATAACATCCATAAAAAATGTACATCCTTTCCCGCATATTGATGTATAGAAACAAATTGAAAAGGAAAAGAAAAAAACTAATGCCAATAAAAAGGCCAGCTGTCCAGTTTTTGACGCGGATATAATGCAACAGCCCGGCATCTGTAAGAATATGAATGGGAATATGAATCAGTTCATTTCGCTTGTCCACCATCAATACCAGGCAGTATTGCTCAAGGCTGTCTGCCGGTAAGGGGAAAAGAAAATCAGAAAAGTTTATTTGACGGGTTGAAAACTTTGTTCTGTCACCAGTAGGCTTAAATGTTTTTTCAAGTTGATCATTTTTCAATAACCATGCATTGATAAAATTGATATGCGGATTACGGATCATCAGGTACCGGAGACTGTCTCTATTTTTTATTTTATGGAAGTCAAGTTTTATCCATACCTGTTTGTTCTGATAGCTGATATGAAAATTGTTTTCGGGATAGGATTGTAAATTGTTTTCAATTTCTTTATAGCGGTCCCAGCTATGGTTTTTTGAGCTGTCTGTATAAAATGACATAGCTCCTGCAGATAGCTTGCAATCGACTTCATTATAAAAAAAGGAGATCTGGCTGCTGGCAGTATAAGAATACAGTATCAGGCTAAGACAAAATAATAGTCTGTATATTTTAATATGGAAGTATTTGCCTGAAGGCATACGAGCTAAAGATATAACGAGAGAGTTGCATTTTACATAACCTTAAAAAATTACTCACTTTTGGGTATTTTTATTTTCTGACTTCTTATTTAGTTTTAAAAATTACTTAAGTTGCATTTACTTAAAAAACAAATCGTACACATGAAAAAAATCATCGCCATACTTTTAGTATCGCTTATTGGCTATTCAGCCAGCAGTCAGAAAATTTCAGATCAGACATTGAGTAAAGCAGTTGATAATATTTGCGGATGCATAATGCCCAAATTAAATAAACTGCATCCACAACTTATAAAAATGATTGAAACAATGGCAGCTAAAGATGAAGAAACTGCCCAAAATGATTTGTCGAATTGGTTTAGTACTGCCAGTAAAGAAGAACAGGATAGAGTTGGCAAAGACATTAAATATATGGATAGTATGGGAGTGGATATTGACTATTGTATGAAAAAAGCAGCAGAAAAATTTCCTGATATAGATAAGGAGGGCTTATCTGATACATTAGTCGATAGAATGTTGCTGATTTTAGATAATAAAAAGGATTGCAAAATTCTGGCTGCATTAATTAGACTCGGGAAAAAAATGGAAGAAGAATAAAAAATGCCCGGAAATACAGGAAGTTCAGAGTAATGGAATGGCTACACTTGAATAATAATTTGCTGTCAGATAATCTTTTTATACTTCATTAGTTAAGTGATTCTTTTTCAAAAAATTGGCAATAATTTTTCCCGCCTCGCTGAAGTAATTGTAAATGTTTTTCATACATTACGCCTGATTACGTATGTTAAAAAGGCTCTATCTGTTTATTGCCGGTGATGATCAATCATTCCGGTTCGAACACCGGATTTTTAATTTATCCAGTTTTATTCTTGCTGTATTTTGCATACAGGGTACAATCATTAATTATTTACTAGGACTGCATCCGGCAACAGTTTGGTTAGCCGCAGGTGGTTCATTCTTTTCTATAATTATTTTTTATATAACGAGAGTAAGAAAATATTTTACTCCGGGTATTATCATTATTTATGCAGTAGCTACTATCTGCATACTTTCTCCATTGCATTTTTTTAATGGAGCTTCGGAGGGTCCGACTATTTACCTGCTCATCATGTTGTTGAATATATTTTTGTTGATTGCTCCGGCCAAAATGCAACTTTGGTTGTATGGAATGTATACAACAGCAATACTCGGAATGTTTTTAGTTGAATATTTATTCCCCGATTGGACGATTGCCTATAACACTCCATCACAACGAATAATGGACCATGTAACAGTAATGTTGTACTCTCTCTTTTTTACCATGATCGTAATCCGTCTTTTTCGCCGGAGTTACGATAGGGAGCAAAAAATAATTCTGCAACAGAAACTTGAATTGCAGAAAGCCTATGAAAACACAACAGAGAAAAATAAATACATCGAATCGCTTATAAAAGAATTGCACCACCGGGTTAAAAATAATCTACAAGTGGTCTCCAGCCTGTTGTCCTTACAATCCAACCGGATAGAAGATGATAAAGCCAGAACAGCATTGGAAGACGGGAGAAAAAGAGTGGATGCTATGGCAATGATACATCAGCGGCTTTACATGGATCATGCTATGGCTGCAGTTAATATTGAAGAGTACCTGCAAAGTCTGGCTGCTTCTATTGCAGGTAGTTTTGGCTATACAGCAGCAACTGTAAAAACGAAGTTTAATTTGCAACATCCGGATATGCATATCGATCAGGCCATTCCTATTGGCTTAATTGTGAATGAACTTGTCACCAATTCATTTAAACATGCATTTAATGGAATAGCTGATCCAAAAGTGGAGATTTGCCTTGAACAAACCGGAACTAATATTGTACTAGTTGTTGAAGATAATGGAACCGGGTTTGTTACTAATAATAGCGAGGTAACATTTGGAATGAAACTGGTGAAAACCCTGGTTTCACAACTAGATGGAGAATTAGCAATACAAAATATTAAAGGAGCAAGGTTTGTAATAAAAATAAGCAACTGATTAATGAAAGAACAGAATAGAATTTTAATAGTAGAAGATGAATTGATAACAGCGGCCAGCATTATCGAGTTACTGGAAGAAGAAGAATATACTATTACAGGGCCTGCTAAAACAGCTGCTGAGGCATTGGCCATTTGCGAGAATATGGAAACTCCTCCCCTGATTGCATTATGTGATATAAATATCAAGGGACCCATCAATGGTACAGAACTGGCGGTTGAATTAAAAAAAAGATACCAGTGTGAAATCATTTTTCTTACAGCCTATACCGATCAGAAATCATTAAAAGATGCTTTCAGTTCCGAGCCAGTTATGTACGTAGTAAAACCATATAGTGACACTCAATTACTCGTAGCCATACAAATGGCTTTTCATAAATTACTGGTAAAAGAAAATAAAGAGACTACAAAAAACCTGGAGCTGACAAAACGGGAAACAGAAATAGCACAGCTGGTAGCTGAAGGTATGAGCACCAAGCAAATAGCTTCCCGGTTATCAATAAGTGTTGAAACCGTAAAAACACATCGCCGCAGGATGTTGCAAAAAAATAATATCAATAGCTTTCCTCATCTTGTTTATTTAATGAACCGGGAAATTTAATATCCTTCATTTTCCAATATAAATTTTTGTACCCCTTTTGGGGTATTTTTTTTAAAAAGCCTATTAAATAATTTTATAAAGAATTATTAATCAAAAATATAGGTATGAAAAAAGTATTTCGAATGGTAAATCTGATATGCCTGATTGTGGTTTTTGGGTTTCTGTTTTCCGGCTGTACAAAAGAAGA
>JAHEMM010000079.1 GCA_024643655.1 Chitinophagaceae bacterium
ATGGCCGTATATCATCCATTATCCAGATAGCTCTGCCAAATGTTGCAATCACTAAATCGGCTTCCCTTTCCTGAATGGTCATATCATACGTAGAAACGGATGGATACTCATTTTTCCATTGTTGAAATGTATTTCCGTTATCAAAACTTATCCATAGGCCTTGTTCTGTTCCAACAAAAATCAAATTAGGTTCAGTTGGATCCTGAATCATACAAAGAGCATAGCCTGTTACTTTTTTCTCATCGATCATTCTCGTCCATGTTTTTCCAAAATCTGTAGTACGGAAAATATATGGTTTGAAATCGCCACGACGATAATCGTTGGCAACTACAAATGCTTCGCCTGCATTAAATCTGGAAGCTCTTATTTGTGGTATCCATGCGCCGACAGGTAAGCCTGGAATTTTTCCACGAAAATTGGTCCATGTTTTTCCTCCATCTCTTGTTAATTGCACATTGCCATCATCAGTACCCACCCAGATTACTCCAGCTTGCCTGGTTGATGGTTCAATCGCCAAAATGGTACAATAGTTTTCTGCACCGGTAATATCCAATGTTAATCCGCCAGTTTCACTCTGATCAATTTTTATAGAATCGTTTGTAGTAAGGTCCGGAGAAATCGTTTCCCAGCTTACCCCTTTGTTAATACTTTTATGCACATGCTGACTTCCGTAATAGATCGTATTCTTATTAAAAGGATCTTGAGCAATTGCAGCATTCCAGTTGTATCGGTACTCATTTTTTTCAACTGTATCTAAGTAGGCAGGGCGGATGCTCCACCGCTCACCAGTTTTATAATTGATTCTTCCTACTGCACCTCCCTGGCTCATACTATACACCCAACCATCACCGTCAGGATCGGGCATTGCATCAAAACCATCGCCACCACCAATATTATTCCAGTAGTAATTGCGGATACCGCCATTCGTCCAGGTGTAAGCAGGGCCGAGCCAGCTACCATTATCCTGCATACCACCCATTACATTGTATGGCAATTCATTGTCAACATTAATATGGTAAAACTGACCTGCAGGTAATTTATCATCAAACACCCATGTCTTACCTCTATCTCTGGAAATGCCAATGCCACCATCATTTCCTTCAATAATAAGATTGGCATCTTCAGGATGTATCCACCATGCCTGATGATCGGGATGAATGCCAGAATAAGGAAGCATAGTACTAAAAGATTTTCCGCCATCTTCGCTAAACGTTACCGTAGAATGAATATCATAAATCCGGTTTTCATTTTTTGGATCAACATAGATTTCCTGATAATAAAATGGACGATCGCTTACTTCCTGTGGTTTATCGTTAACTAAGCTCCATTTAAATCCTCCATCTTCACTTTTGTAAAACCCGTTTTTTGCCGATTCAATTTTAGCATATACTCTTGATGGCATACTGCGTGAAAAAGCAATACCCACTCTTCCAATCGTTCCTTTTGGTATTCCATCTTCTGCAATTAATTTTTTCCAGTTCTTACCGCCATCAATAGTAATGTACATACCGCCTCCACTGCCACCACTTTGCATTTTCCATGGCAAACGATAGTGATGCCACATAGAAGCAATTAATTTATTGGGATTAGAGGGGTCCATTACTAATTCGGCACAACCGGTTGTATCATTTACAAAAAGTATACGATTCCATGTTTCGCCACCATCGGTAGTTTTATAAACACCCCGCTCCGGATGTTGAGCATAAGGGTTACCGATAGCACCTACATAAACAGTATTTGGATTATCCGGGTCAATTACTACCCGATGAATATTTCTAGTTTTTTCAAGACCCATCCGTTTCCATGTTTTTCCTGCATCAAGACTTTTGTAAATGCCTTCACCAATATTCAACGAGTTTCTTGGATTGCCTTCACCAGTACCTACCCATACAACAGATGGATTGGATTGCTGAATAGCCAATGCGCCAATATTCTGCAGTGGTTGATCATCAAAAATAGGGTTCCAGTCTGCACCCGCATTTTCTGTTTTCCAAACACCACCTGATGCAGCACCAATGTAAATGATTGACGGATTTTTATGAACAGCATCAATAGCTACAATACGACCACTCATTCCAGCGGGGCCTATATTCCGGATTTTTAAATTCTTGAATTGATCTAACGATGTCTTTTGAGCATTTACTGCAATTGTGAAAATAATAGAAAAGATAAAAAGGCTAATTTTTCTCATTACAAGTAGTTTTGAATTTAATTACTGCACTTAGCTGTGCAGTTTGCAGTAAACTTACTGATAAAGACAGCTAGTTCAAAAAAGATTCTATAAATGGTTAATCAATTTTGGCAGGTACAATAATTGCAGAATCTTTTAATTCAATTATTGTTTTCAGGCTTTGCAGGCCATTTTCAAAATCCGCACCCATTTTTTCATCGAGGCTGTACATTAAATTGAAAATATTCCAGGGTCTTGGTGTTGCCAGTTCAAAAATCCACTCAACTGTTGTATTGCTCTTTTCTGTTTGCGCTAATTTAAAGGTGGATGTAGCAGTTCCTTTTTTAGGTTGTGTAAAGCTTAGTTCATGAACAATTTTTTGATCAGGCACTAATGCTGTAATCTCAATTTTTCCTTCACCTGAAATCAAAGGACTTCCTTTCCATGAAGTGCTGGCACCAACCGCTCCATCCGTTCCTGAAAAAGTATAAACGGCCGAAGAGTCTTGCTGACTCCAAACAGAAAATTTATGAAAATTCTCCAATCTTATTAACTCGTTGTATATAGCGGAAGCTGGTTTATTAATAACGATAGATCTTTCAACTTTTTGGCTGGTAGCCATTAGAAATGAAAGTGCCGCAGTTGTTAAGAGTAAAGCTATAATAAAGAATATGAGTAGTCGAATGGCTTTCATTTTTCATTTTTATGCAAGAATATTATTAAAACCCTTTTAAAGGCTTCACCTCATTTTTTTCTGGTTTTAAGGTAGCCATGATATAGCTATTCAGGTTAATATATTTTTTAGCAACATCTTGTATCATTTTTGATGTTAGTCCATCAGTAAGCTTTTGCTTATTCAATATTTCTGCCGGATCAGTACCATAGAAAAAAGCATTATAAATATTATCCATCCAAAATTTATTCTGCTTTGTTTCTACTTCCAGTTTTCTTTTTTGTTGTTCTTTAATTTTTTCAAGGTCTTCAGCAGCAACACCATTGGTTATTATTTTTTTAAGTTCTTCCAGCACTGATTTACTTAATGTATCAACATTATCTGGCGAGCAAGGAAATGTAACTGTAAATGAAGCAATAGGAACGGGAATTCGATTAAAAGTTGAATATGCACTTACACCATACACTTCTCCTTTCTCTTCCCGCAATTGTTCAATCAATTTTATATTCATCAGTTCGCCAAGGCTACTCAATGTAAATGCTTCTTTAGCTGAATAAGCTGCCGGCGTATTAAAAACCATGGCAACCAGGCTTTTAGGATCGCTGCCTTTGTTGATTTCTTTTTTTACCATTCCAGTTGGCGGACGAATACCAAGATCTTTGAATGTTTCTTTCCTGGGAAGCGAAGGAAGGCTGCCAATATATTTTTCCAATAAAGGTTTTACAGCATCTTCATTGAATGAACCCACAAAGAAAAATGTAAAGTCGCCTGCATTGGCAAAACGTTCTTTGTAAATCTGAAAACTTTTATCCAGGTTTACTTTTTCCAAATCTTCGGATTTTGGTATGCCTCCTCCACGGGGATGGTTTTTTGTCATTAATTTTTGAAACTCTCCGCTAAAATATATTTGTGGATTGGAACCTAGATTTGAATAAAGTTGTTGTTGCCTTGTTTTAAAAGAGGAGAATGCAGCGGTATCTTTTCTCGGATTTTTAAAATAGAGATTGATCAGTTGTAAAAGCGTTTCTGTTTCTTTTGGTATTGTTGAGCCATTTAAACCTTCGCTATAAAGAGAGATATATGGAGAAAGCACTGTGCTTTTCCCTTTCAACATATTACCAAGGTCAACAGCATTAAAATTACCCACACCGCTTTGAGCAATAATTTGCGCTGCATAATTACCAGAAAAATAATCAGCATCTTTAACCAACGAATGTCCTCCTTTACTAAATGCCCTGAAAACTATCTCATCATTTTTAAAATTAGTTTGTTTTAATACTACAGTGGCACCGTTTGACAAGGTAATAGTTGTGATTCCTGTTGCCTCATTATTTTTCGTACTAACAATTTTCCCGGCTTTTAATTTCTTATCGTCCATCAAACTGGTAGCAAGAATTTTTTCTTTATATGGCTTTATGCTGGCAACTTCCACTGCTTCAATAATTGTTTTGATTTCCTCTTCACCCGGAATTTTTACACCTGGCTTATCTGGTGCATTCATGGTAATGACAAGATTCTCTTTGGTGATCCATTGTGGAGCCAGCTTATTGATATCTTCTAATGCTACAACATTCAGATATTGTTTTACAAAATCATATTCCCATTCTATACCCGGAATAGGCTCATTGAGCAAAAAATTATTCGCATACTCATCAGCATATTTATATGACTCTTCCTTTTCTCTTTCATTAAATATTCTGTCGTACCCACTTTTTAATTGTCTTTTCTGCAGCTCAAATTCAGATTGAGTGAAGCCATGCAACAATACTCTTCTACTTTCCTGCATCATAGCAAAAAGCGACTGTGCCATTCCTGTATCACTGGTATTCGCATTTATTTGAAAAGCATCTTTTGTTCTTGCATAGCTATTTCCATAGAAAGAAATGGCCCCAACAAATGGAGGATTAGCACTCAGCGTTAATTCTCTTAACCGATTATTCAGCATGCCTGTAAATAATCTGCGGTTCATATATTTTGTATAATCACCAATTGTTGTTTCGGATTCATGTTCTTTTTTAAATAATAAGGCTACTGAAGGAAAAGCTGTTTCCTTATCTTTTGCAACTACCGACAAAGTTTCTGTATGATCAGGCACATTAAATGTTTCTCGCTTTCTAGGAGCATCGGGTGCTGGAATATCCCCAAATACCTGTATTATTTTTTGCTCCATATCTTTTACATCAACGTCTCCTACAACAACAATTGCCTGTAAATCCGGTCGATACCAATCTTTATAAAAACGCTTTAGAGATGAGTGTGAGAAATTATCCAGGCTGGCTTTTGTTCCAACTGGCAACCTATCTGCATATCTTGAACCCTTGTATTGAACCGGTAAAGTTTGCTTCATCATTCTTTCATCAGCGCCACGACTTAATCGCCATTCTTCAATTACTACACCCCGTTCTTTTTCTATTTCAATAGAATCCAAAAGGGCATTATGTGCCCAATCTTCCAGTATTTCCAATCCTTTTTGTATCAACTCTGGTTTATCAGTAGGCACTGGAAGTATATATACTGTTTCATCAAAGCTTGTGTAAGCATTTAAATCGGCACCAAACTCTACTCCAATACTTTGTAAATAATTAACCAATTCATTTTTGGGGAACCTTTTAGTTCCATTGAAGTTCATATGCTCCATAAAATGAGCAAGTCCAAGTTGATCCTCATCTTCAAGTACGGATCCTGCATTCACCACCAACCTCATTTCCACCCTTTTTTCTGGCAGCTTATTATGTCTGATATAATAAGTAAGCCCATTTGCCAATCGCCCTATTTTAACCATAGGGTCAACAGGCATTACTTGTGAAGTATTGATCTGTGCCTCATTACTTAAAACAAATGAAAATAAAGCAACAATACACAGCAAGATGGGATTACCTCTCATAACTAATGATTTGGGATCATAAATTTATCCAGATAGAATTACTTTAAAAATAAAAAATCCCGACGAGTTTGACCGGGATTTCTTATTTCTTTGCTTTAACTACTTTATTCTTGATTCTCCTTATTATATTTTTTCTCTGCTTCTTTGGCTTTTGCGAAATCAAGAACCACCCCATTGATGCAATATCTTAAGCCCGTAGGCGGAGGACCATCCTCAAATACATGCCCCAAATGAGCTTTACAACGACCACATTGTGTCTCCGTTCTAGCCATACCATGCGAATTATCAGGAGTATAAATAATACTCTCCTTACTTATTGGTTCATAAAAGCTTGGCCATCCGCAACCACTGTCAAATTTTGTATCACTTTTAAATAAAGGATTCCCACAGGCAGCACAATAAAATGTACCTACTTCTTTAAAATCATTGAAAATGCTGGTATATGGCCTTTCGGTTCCTTTTTGCCTGGCAATCTGATACACATTTGCAGGAAGAATTTTTTTCCACTCTTCTTCTGTCATTTCGACTTTTGAAGAATCTGATGTTGAATAAACAGGATTATTTTTCTTTATGGTATCCATATTTGAAATTTTACTTTTGGTGCCTGAATTCTGAGAATAACTGCATTGCTGAAAGAAACTGGCAATCAAAATAATTGAACTGTATTTAATTAATAGATTCATAAGTGTTTATCAAATTTACGTTAAAGCAGTAAAAATAGTTTGTCACCAATCCGACAAGCCCTGATTATTAACAAATTAGAAAAAAAATTGTTTACTGATAAAAATTTAAGATGAGTTGAGAATACAAATCTTGAATGTTATATTTGTTGGTTCACCAAGAGTAGTAATTGCTTATGTTTAATTTGATCTTATTCGGCCCTCCAGGTAGTGGAAAAGGAACACAGTCTGATAGTATTGTAGAAAAATATGGATTAGTACATCTTTCAACCGGTAATTTATTGAGAGAAGAAATAGCGCAGAAAACACCCTTGGGCCTTGAGGCTAAGAGTTTTATGGATAAAGGTCAATTAGTACCAGACGAGGTAGTCATCGGAATGGTAGATTCCTATTTTGATAAACATAAAGATGCGAAGGGATTTTTATTTGATGGATTTCCCCGTACGGTGGCCCAGGCGGTGGCCCTTGATAATTTACTTGATCTAAAGAAAACTTCCATTAACACAGTACTTGCATTAGATGTAAGTGAGGAAGAACTAGTAAAAAGATTATTGAATAGAGGGAAAACTTCTGGCCGAAGTGATGATACAAATGAGGAGGTTATCAGAAAAAGGTTTGCTGTATACAGTAAAGAAACCACACCTGTTGCTAAACACTATAAGGCAGAGAATAAATTTATATCGATAAAAGGAGAAGGCGCTGTAGAAGAAATATTTGAATCGATTTCTGGCGAAGTAGATAAATTAATTTAATAATTCTTTGTCAAATTGATGGTGGCGACCTAGGTCGTCATTTTCACTTTTTAAAATAAAAACGTTGAAATTTATCAAATAGAAAACTGGTTAATGAGTATCGAAAAAGAAAATTTTCTAAGGACTAAACTAGTATCTTACTTACAGCAATTAGACCCATCCACACCTCCGCTTTGGGGCAAAATGAGTGTGCAGCAAATGATTGAACACTTTGCCTGTGATGTTTTAGCTAATGCAAATGGTAATTTGAAATTTGAAAAAGTTATTTCTACTGAAGATCACCTGACCAAGTTGAGAGAATTTTTAATGAGTGAGAAACCATTCAGAGAAAATACAAAAAATCCTTTACTGGATGAAAATCCAAAGCCATTACGGTACAAAACAATACAAGCGGCAATTGGAATCTTGCAAGAAGAATTGATTGTTTTCTTTGAAGTGTATGATAAAAACCCAGATCTGGTTATACTTAACCCAATTTTCGGTCATCTTAATTTTGAGCAAAATGTACAGCTGCTTCATAAGCATGCTTACCATCACTTAAAACAGTTCGGCGTTGTACCGATGGAGCGATAACACTAAAATTTTTCTTTCAGCAAAGAATCTGCTTTTTGCAAACTGCTAAGAATAGCTTCTTTCATTTTCCCAACTTTCATTTTCTCATCAGTCAGGTATTTAATTCTTTGTTCAATATTTTCTTTAGCAGAATCCATTTCAAATTCTGTCATCCACTTATCCATAGCAAAATCCGCATATTCAATATCTTTTAAAGCATCATTTAATTTTAAAACATAGGTTTGAATATTTTTTTGGACCTGAACAGGAAGTTTTGCAATGGAATCTAATATTCTTTGTGTATGCTGTTGTGCTTTGTGCAGCTTAGCCATTTTCGACATCCCTACTATGTGGCCGTCGTCAATTTCTTTCATTAAGCTATCTTCAAGTGTTTTTGGAGTTTTTTGGGAATGACCATGATTATCATGTTTTGCATCATTATTACAAGAAATGAGTATAAATGTAAAAAAAACTGAAAAACAAAAAATCCGTTTTTTCATTTAGTATAATTTAAGAGGTGCAAAGATATGCAGTTAAAAAAATCATAGTTGATGCTTTTTTGGTTTTCGGGTAATTTCGTACAAATTGAATATTTGCAATATGAATAAATTAGGAAACTATATTACAGGTAATTGGATAATTGGTGATGGTGATGGACAAACATTATACAATGCAGTAACTGGTGAATCAATTGGTGCAGCCAGTACAAAAGGATTAGATTTTAAAAGCATTACGGATTATGCAAGAACTGTTGGCAACCCAGCGCTAAGAAAAATGACTTTCCATGCCCGGGGAAACATGCTGAAAGCGTTGGCACTGCATCTAAGAAATCATCTCGATAAGTTTTATGCAATATCCTACCAGACAGGTGCTACAAAAGCAGATAGTTGGGTAGACATTGAAGGAGGTATAGGCAATCTGTTTTCAAATGCATCATTAAGAAGGAAATTTCCTGACGAAGTTTTTTGTATTGATGGAGAAAGCCATAACCTGAGTGAACATAAAACTTTCATGGGAACACATATCCTTTCTCCTAAGGAAGGAGTGGCTATTCATATTAATGCTTTTAATTTCCCGGTTTGGGGAATGCTGGAAAAAATTGCCGTGAATTTGCTTGCTGGAATGCCTTGTATTGTTAAACCTGCAACAGTTACTTCTTATTTAACAGAAGCGGTTGTAAAAGAAATTATTGCATCAAAAATTTTGCCTGAAGGTGCTTTACAATTAGTATGTGGAAGTGCAGGTGACTTGCTAGATCATGTAACATCGCAGGATGTTGTAACATTTACAGGTTCTGCCTCTACAGGTTTGATGTTAAAATCAAATCCGATTATTTTACGGGAAGCGGTTCCATTTAATATGGAAGCCGACTCATTGAATTGTATAGTAATGGGAGAAGATGTAGAACCAGGAATGCCTGAGTGGGATATTTTTATTAAAGAGATAAGAAAAGAGATGACATTGAAAGCCGGACAAAGATGTACCGGTATACGCAGAATATTTGTACAAGAGAATAAAATGGAAGACGTATGGAAAGCAATTGGAACTTCTTTGTCGCAAACTGTAATTGGTAATCCATTAAATACAAAAGTTAGAATGGGTTCTCTGGCCGGACAATCGCAACGTAAGGAAGTAAAAGAACAGGTTCAAAAATTATTGGCTTCTTCTCAGATTGTTTATGGCTCTTTAGATAGCGTAGATGTTGTAGATGCAGATGGAAATAAAGGGGCATTCATGTCACCTGTTTTATTGATGAACGAAAACCCCTTTGCTGCTACCGCAGCACATGAAGTGGAAGCATTTGGTCCTGTCAGTACAATTATGCCTTTTAAAAATTTAGAAGAGGCTGTTGAATTAAGTAAACTTGGAAAAGGTAGTTTGTGTTCAACCATTGTTACGGCTGATTATAAACAAGCCAGACAATATGTAATAGGCGCTGCCACACATCACGGAAGAATATTAGTATTGAATAATGAATGTGCCAAAGAAAGTACCGGGCATGGTTCGCCATTGCCATTGCTGGTACATGGTGGCCCTGGAAGAGCTGGTGGTGGTGAGGAAATGGGCGGAATTCGTGGAGTAAAACCTTACCTGCAAAGAACAGCGCTACAAGGTTCGCCAACAACTATTACAGCAATCACCAATGTCTATCAACCTAATGCTAAAGGAAAAGATCCGGGTAAACATCCTTTCACAAAATATTTTGAAGAGTTGGTAATCGGCGACCAGATTATTACAGAGAAAAGAGTAATTACTGCTGAGGATATAGACAAGTTTGCTGATTTAAGTGGCGATCATTTTTATGCTCATATCAAAACAACAGATTTTACGGGAACCATGTTTGAGCAACAAGTAGCACATGGTTATTTTATTATGAGCCTTGCAGCTGGATTGTTTGTAGATAGCTATGAAAAAAATCCGGTGTTGCTGAACTATGGTATTGATGAGTTGCGTTTTACCAAACCTGTTTATCCCGGGGCTGAAGTCTATATCAGATTTACTTGTAAAGAAAAATTGCCTAATGATAAAAGGGTTGTTGAAAACCCTGAAGACTTTAAAAGAGGTGATGATATTGAAAAGGGAATTGTAAAATGGTTAGTTGAGTTTTTTGATGAAACAGATGAAATAACAGGAGTGGCAACGATATTGACAATGGTTGCAAGAAAAATATAGAAACAATTTAAATACCGAAAGCGATAAAAATGGAGTAAATAATTATTATACGATTTTCAGATTTTATTGAAACAATATACACATTACTGTTTTACAGGGCTTCCATTTACAAATTTTGTTTCAATTGGTTTTCCTTTATTATCAATGGCAATAAGCACACCCTCCATAAAAGTTCCATCAATAAAATTTCCTTTATAAATGGTACCACTATTCTCTGTGTATACTCCTTCTCCTTGAGGCACACCATTATATGCTTTACCCTCGAATTTGCCATTTAAATATTCAGTTACTCCTTTTACAAAAAAACCGTTTTCAAATATTCCCGTTTGTTTAATAAAATGATAGGATGCATAGTTTTTACTAAGCCCTTTAAATGTAATTGTTCCATTTCCATTATACTTTCCGTTTTTAAAATCTCCCTCATACAAATAGAGATTAAATACATCCAAGACTTTTACTTTGCCGTCTGTACAAGTTTTACTTTGACATAAATAAGTTGGAATTTCTTTTAGCAGTAATATAATTGGTTTACTTTCTCCTTTTCGCTTTATAGTTAATTTTTTATTTGCTTTTGCTGAAATGATTATGTCGGTAATGTTTTTATCATAAAGCCCTTCTATTTTTTGTCCTTCTATTTCTTCAATAAGGTTGCCAGACTTTATCATCTTTACCTTTGCATCTCCATTTTCAATAACTTCCAATACCTCTAAATATTTATCAGTATTATTTTTTTTAAATAGGTAGCTGAAGCCAAAAGACGCTCTGGTACTTTGTGCAATTAAAGCCTGAGAAGCGGTAACCAAAAAAGTTACAAGGATAAGATGAATTAGGCGTGTTTTCATGGAGAAAAATAATAATATATTAATCGTCAGTTTAAAATTATAATGAAGATGAAGATAATCAGGTTTGATGAGTTGCATACACCCAACTTAGAAAATCTTTCTTAAAATAAATTAAAGAAAGGATCAGGAAGTGAGATAATAAATGGAGTATCTTAGCATACAAATTGCATTTATGGAAGCAGCCTACGTAAAATCTGAATTACATAAGGGAATCAGCACAATTGAGTTCTTTCATCCACAAAGCAATTCTTTACCTGGAAAAATATTAGATCAGTTGGCGCAGGCTATTCATGGGGCCGGTAATGACAAATACACAAAAGTTATCATCCTTAAATCTGCCGGGGAAAAAGCTTTTTGTGCCGGCGCTTCCTTTGATGAATTAATTGCTATACAAAATAAAGAACAGGGGCTTGAATTCTTTAGCGGTTTTGCCAAAGTAATTAATGCAATGAGAATTTGCCCCAAGTTTATCATTGGTCGTATTCATGGAAAATGTGTCGGTGGTGGTGTTGGACTTGCAGCGGCAGTTGATTATGCAATTGCAAAAGAAGGAGCCGAGATAAAATTAAGTGAATTGGCTGTAGGGATCGGGCCTTTTGTTGTAGGTCCGGCAGTTGAAAGAAAGATTGGCAGTTCAGCCTTTTCTCAATTATCGATTGATGCTTCATTATGGCGCAATGCAGATTGGGCCAGAAGAAAAGGATTGTATGCAGAATTACACCCTGATACAACTGGAATGGATGAATCTATTTCGAGATTAGCAGAGACATTGATGCATTCAAGCCCAGAAGCGATGGCAGAATTAAAGAAAGTATTTTGGCAAGGCACAGATCATTGGGATAAATTATTATTGGAAAGAGCAGCAATTAGCGGAAGATTAGTCCTTAGTGATTTTACAAAAGATGCAATAGCTGTTTTCAAGAAAAAGTAAAGCCTATTCTTCATCGCTAAAAGAAGTCCTAATTTTATAACCTGTTACTTTTTTATTTGTAAAATAAAAAGTAATCATTCTTTTTCTCGTATCATTCAAAATATTTATAAGCGATCTGATTTTACTTTTTACTGTATAATCTTCGTCATCATATTCAGGCAATAAACTTATTTCGTAGTTTTCGTAAGCAGTAACGATACTCAATTTATCACTACCAATTCCTATTCCGTTTTCTGTTTTACAAAATGGGCTTTTACCTTCTATTCCAATAACCATCATGTTAAACGTATCAATAGCATAATAATTTCTTTGAAAATCAATTCGCAGTTCCATATTCTTATAGATAATGATAGCAGAATCTTGCCATGAACCACTGATTGTATCCCATGGATTAGTGAGTGGTATTTTTATTTTCAATAATTTTTCCAACTCTTGCTGCTTCATGCCAAGTTTTATATTCCCAATACCATCCATGCTAATGAGATAATCATTATTTTGGGCACTTACATTAATAGAAAATGAAAGTAAGAGAAGAAAAATAATTTTTCTCATAACTATTAGTTTAATGGATGTATTAAAGTTATAAAATAAAATGAATGTCAAAGTCTTTTACAACATTTAATCAGAACACTTTTCAGAAGATGTGCAATAAGCTTGCCCGCCAGGATGCAGATCTGGGTTTGATAATCAAACAGTATGGCTTTCCGCCAATGTGGACCAGACCCAATACTTTTCAAACATTAATTCTAACTATTCTCGAGCAACAGGTGTCGCTGGCAGCAGCGTATGCGGCTTTTAAAAAATTAAAAGAAAAAATTGGATATATAACTCCTGCCAAGTTACTACAACTAACTGATGAAGAAATGAGAGCTTGTTATTTTACCCGTCAAAAAATGGGCTACGCAAGAGGATTGGCGAATGCTGTACTATCAAAACATATAATTTTAAAAAAACTTTCAGTATTACATGATGATGAAGTAAGAAGTACTCTTATTGAATTAAAAGGTATTGGTCACTGGACTATTGATGTGTACCTGATGCATGCATTGCAGCGAACTGACCTTTTCCCATTGGGAGATATTGCACTGGTTAATAGCTTGAAAGAAACAAAGCGATTGCCAAAGGATATATCCAAAGAAGAAATGCTACTTATCGCAGAACCGTGGCGACCATATAGAACTATTGCTGCTATGATACTTTGGCATGCTTATAT